>JBBSIK010000214.1:0-5743 GCA_038232115.1 Chloroflexia bacterium | reverse complement strand
GATTGGCCCGCACCGCCCATTATGTCTCGTTCGCCACCCTGCTGCCATGCCCGCCCCTGCTGATAGACGACCTCGGCTACCCGCAGCGCTTCCACCACATGCTCCGCATCTTCAAGCCATCGTCGCCTATGAACCTGGGATCGTGGGCGCTCATGGGCCATGGCGCGGGGGCCACGTTGCTGGTGGGGAGCATGCTGGCGCGCGAAGGCAAGCTGCCGGTTGTGGGCGGACTACTCAGATTGCTGCCGGAGCGGATGCTGGCGGGACTGGGCATCCCAAGTTCGCTCGCGCTTGCCGGGTATACGGGCGTGCTGCTCGGCACCACCAGTATACCGGTGTGGTATACAAGCCCGCTCCTCGGTGGCCTCTTCATGGCAAGCTCGCTCAGCACAGGCGCGTCAGCCATCAGCCTGGTAAGCGCCGTCACAGGCCGCTATTCGCATGCCGATCACAGAGCGATGGGCACTCTGGGAACTGCCTTCGGAGCCGCCGAACTTGCACTCATAAGTGGCTACATAGCCACCTCCGGCGAAGCCGCAAAGCCGCTACTTGATGGAGAAACGGGTCTCCTAATGGCTGGGGCAACAGCCGCAATGGTAGTCTCAATGGCCCTCGATGCGGCTACGCTGGTATCACGTAAGAACGGGCGGCTGCTCAGTGCCCTGGCCGGAGTAGCGGGGCTAGCCGGGGGCGCGATGCTACGCTGGGCCGTGGTGCGAGTCGGAAAGAAATCCGCCGCCGACCGCGAAGGCACACTGAAGGCGATGAAGCCTCGAAAAGGCTCGCCGGGGTGGTGGGCGGGACGGACCGAAAGTAGAGAGAAATAACGAGCAGAGGCCCCGGCAGGTACTCCCTTGTTACTTCGTGTATGACCTACTCCAGTATAAGCTCGCGGCTGCTTGACAACACCAGCACCACGATAGCCAGGAGCAGCGTGTAACCCGCCAGTAGAGCAAGCGAGACTGCGGCGACGTTGTCTTGCTCGGTTGCGAACTTGAGCGCACCTGCCAGGGGTGCAAGCACAGGCGGCAATTGCTGGAGGATGGGGCGCAGCGTTTCGATGGGGAAGTTGCGGTTGTCGAATGACATCACCAGGAGGGCCAGCGCGGTCATTGTACCCAGGCGTACTGCCGAACTCGATACGAACGATGAGAGCAGCCCTACCAGACACACCGCGAAAGCCGCCCCCAATAGCACAGGCAGACTACCGAGCAGGTAATTGGCGGGCGTTTGCCAGGCCTGGAAAGGTGACTTCGTAAGCCACGGGCTGAATATAACCAAGTCGAACAACGTAGAAACCAGATAGCCGATGGCCGCGACTATCCAGGAAGCGAGCATAATCGCACCTGTATAGGAGGCGCGGGGCACCCGGCGGGCCAGGATGGCATACGACTCGGCGCGATTTGCCCTGGCGAATATCACCGCTCCTGTGATAGCCGCGAGCACACCGGTGGCCGCGTACTCAACTCCAAAGAAGTGCCCCTGACCCGATGCATACTTGAAAAAGAGCGCGTGGACTGCCACTAACACAGCCATATTGAGAAATATCCAGGCTGTGCGCGCGTAATCACGCAGTACAAAGCCCACCAGCTTCCAGAAAACGCCGGGGTTGGCCTTTGCGTTTATCGTCCCGGCCTGTGTAGTGCCCGCCGGTTGCGAAGCAGTTGCTTCCAAGGTCTATTGTCCCTCGCCTTCTCGTCTAAGGTCGTTGAACCTGACGTCGTTGTGTGCGCTCTGTGGCAGTTCCGTCCGAGGATCGGGCTTCTCGAGTAGCGCGGGCAATGGTGTGGTGGATGGGCCATTGGACGAAACGGACCGCACCGGCAACGGATCGCTCATGGCAGATGCCTCCAGCAGATCAAGTGATGACATGCTTGCAGGCGCGGGTGATCCGGCAGGAGCCTGAGAAGTATCTTCCATTGATGGCTTATGCCCCACTCCGGACGCGGTGTCTATCTCGGCGGGCCTGCCGTTGGGCGAAGCGTCTGCGGCTTTGTCTTTGGTAGGTCGAATGGCTCGCAGGTAGATGCTTTCGAGGTCGCGATTCTCGATATGAACGGAGTTGATGTCCCAGCGAGCATCTACCAGCGCCCGGATAGCGGCGGCTTTCATGGCGGCAGCATGGGGCACACCGCTTCCGGTTGGAAGGCTCACATAGAGAGGCTCATCCTCGCGCGTTCCACCTTTGATAGCGACTAAGGAGTGCAACTGCTCCAGGTACTCCAGCAGATGCGGAGCCACCTCCATAGCGCGAGGCCGGGGCGACGCCACGATCATCACCCGCGCCTCGTCGTGCAGCCGCGTGAGGGCCACCAGTCTGCCCCCGCGCAAGATGCCAACTTCCGAGCAGATACGCTCGACCTCCGTTAGCTGGTGAGAGCAAAGTAGTATCGTCGAACCCTGCCGCTTGCACTCGAGCAAAACTTCGCGCACCACAACCTGCCCTTCAGGTGCAAGCCCCGACGCCGGCTCATCCAGGATAAGCAACTCAGGAGGTGTGTCGCCGCCCACGCTCAGCGCCACTGCCAGGCCTAGACGCTGGCGCATACCCTTCGAGTAGGTGTGGATGCGTCTCTTCGCGGCATCTTCTATACCCACCATCTTGAGGGCGCGAGTCGCTACGGTGCGGGCATCATGGGCGCTCAACCCTGCGAGGCGTGCCTGGAACTCCATATATTCGCGCCCGGTGAAGTTGGAATGGTAACGGGATTGCTCCGGCAAGTAGCCGATACGAGCATGGGCCGCCGTCAGGTCACTGGAGCCAAACATCTTTATCGTGCCGTTGTCGGCGTTCAAGAAGCCAAGTATCAGCTTGAGCAAGGTGGACTTGCCCGCGCCGTTGGGGCCCAACAGGCCGAATATCTCACCACGCTGTATGTTGAACGACACACCTCTCAGGGCATTGACCCCACGGTATTGCTTGCTCACGCCGTCCATCTGCACAATGGGCGGTTCGGCAGTGGTAGGTATGGGATCCGAGGCGGGAATTGATGTCGAGATCGGTACGCCTTCTTCAGCGTTGGGGGCGGGCGATGAGCCGGAGACTGTTTCCATAGTTGAGTAATTATAGAGGAAAGCAGCAGATTAGTGTAGGGTGGGTGCAGGTGCAGGGTCTTTTCAAAGTCGCTATTTCACAAATCAAATGGGCTTTGTCATTCTGTACCACGTGAAGGATCTCAAAAACTGCGCCTAGCACGATGCCCAACTGCCTATATTCTTCACTATGTTCAGAATGACAAAGCCGACATGCCTCCCTGCAAACCGGCTTTGAATAGACCCTGGCTGACGCGGCTTCTGGTATGTAGCTGCCAAAACGTTGGGGCGCTACGTCTTTGTCCGCCGCAACACGACCATAACATCTAAAGGTACCGGTACAAACGTATTCCTACACGGGTTTCATCTGTGCAGAGGGACTTTGCGTGGACAGTCTGTGTAGGGCACACAGTTAAGTAGATGGCATCCAGGTCCGTAGTGTGAAAGTTGCGAACGCAGGTTAGCGAGTTTCTGACAATGTTGCATCCCCCCTGACCAACCAGAGGCGCTTACCTGAATACGACTTTTGGACTACTATGAGTTAGTACCATTTACGCATAGTTTCGCTTACAATAGGCAGCATTAGGGCATTATACTTACTACAGAGCATAGAGCGCGCCTTACGAAGAGGCCGCGTGCAGGCATTCCCGATTCAGCAAGAATTGTGCATAACCTGTAAGCAGGCACTGTCGGTTTTTTAGGATGTGGCACGATGCTTGCTTATATAAAAAAGCGTAAAGCGGGGCGCAACTATCATAGTTGCGACACCGAATAACCCTTCTACACACGGGATGTATATCCATGTGTGGCCCTAAGCTATGCTTGCGACCTGAGTAGGGTTGGCACGTTAAATTTGTAGCATGACCTACCCGATATAGAGGGCAGCCTTTTTGCAATTGCAAAAAGCGAGGAAGATAAATTGATGATGACATTGCATCGCAGCAAGATAGACGAAGCATTACAGAAACATTTTGGATATGGTGAGTTCCGTCCTGGGCAGTTGGAAGTGCTGGAGTCGCTTCTCCGCGACCAGGATGTGCTTGCCGTATTTCCCACCGGCGCAGGCAAATCGCTGACCTACCAGCTCGCGGCCCTGCTCATGCCAGGCACGGCCATTATAGTGTCTCCCCTCATCGCCTTGATGCGTGATCAGGTGATAGACTTGCAGAGCCGTAGCATCGAAGGGGTGTCGGCCATCAACTCGACCCTCACCGATGAGGAGGTAGCGGTCCACCTGCAACACATGACGGACGGCGGCGAAAAGCTGCTCTACGTCACGCCCGAACGCTGTTCCGACCCCCACTTCCTGGCACGTCTGCGGGACATCAACGTCTGTCTGTTCGTGGTGGACGAGGCGCATTGCATCTCAGAGTGGGGCTATGATTTCCGTCCCGCGTACCTGATGCTCGATAAGGCGATTCAGGCGGCAGGTCGCCCACCCGTGCTGGCACTCACCGCTACGGCTACCCCGCAGGTCCGCGCCGACATCCAGTCCAACCTGGGCCTCCGCGACCCTCGCGTTATCATCCACGGCTTCGACCGCCCGAACCTCACTTTCTCGGTGGTATCGGCATCTACCGACCGCGAGAAGGACTGGCAACTGCTCAAGCTATTCGGTAAGGCTCCTTCCGGCTATGAGAATGGCGGCACCTTCTCTACGAAAGACCAGTACAACGGCCTTCCGGCAGACGTGGTCGAGAAGCTTCAGTACATGGACGGCAAGCTCGAAGGCTCCGGCCTTGTATATGTAGCCACCACAGCGGAAGCTAAGCGCGTGAGCGAACTGCTCAACGAAGCGGGTATCAAATCGGGCTATTATCATGGGCAGCTAAAGAAGAGCGAGCGCGACCGGGTGCAGCAAGATTGGATGGACGAAATTACCCCGGTGGTCGTGGCTACTACGGCTTTCGGCATGGGTATCAACAAGACAAACCTGCGCTATGTAGTCCATTACGATTTGCCTGCATCCCTTGAAGCCTACTATCAGGAGGCGGGACGAGCGGGCCGCGACGGTGAGCCTGCCAGGGGTGTCCTGATCTACGACCCGCGTGACCGCAATATACAGTCCTTCTTCATTGGCGGCAGCGTGCCCTCTGAGGGCAATCTGCGTGACCTGTGGGACGACATCCGCAAGACACTACGCGCCAAGGAACGGAGCAACGAGGAGCCTGGGGCGGTCAAGACGCTGGGTATAGGAGAGGTCGCCAAGATCCGCAATCTGCCTGTGTCCCGAATTCGCCCTCTCGTGGCGGCGCTCGAACAGGCAGGGGGTGTAGCTCACCTGGCTGGCAATGGCGACAACAACGACACAGTTACCTTCCGCAAGACGCACGTGCTTGGCAAACGTCTCAAGCTGAATATGAGGGTGTTGCAGGCTCGCAAGCAATATGAGCAGAGCCGGCTTGATATGATGCTACGCTACGCCAGCACTCGTGATTGCCGCCGCAAGCTTCTACTGGGCTACTTTGGCGAGGATTTCGGCAAGGAGATGTGCGGGGCGTGCGACAATTGTGTGCGTAGCATGGCTGACATGACCACTGAAGCGATCAAGATACAGCAGCCTGCCGTGGCCGTGCCCAGTGTACCTTTCCGCTCAGGCGACACCGTCACCCACAGGAAGTGGGGAGCAGGCATGGTGCAAAACCTGGAAGAAAACACCGTCACTATCCACTTTCCAGATGTCGGCTACAAAACGCTGGCTCTTGATATG
>JBBSIK010000213.1:0-5750 GCA_038232115.1 Chloroflexia bacterium | reverse complement strand
CGTGGGACCGGGAGAGCGGCGAAACGCGCTGGCTGCTGGACGACCCGAACCGCAACATCGAGGGGGCTTTCGTCCCGCACGGCAGCGACAAAGCTGTCATCCTGGAGGTAAAGGAGGCTCGTATTCGCGCCACGCTGCTTGACGTGGATACGGGCGAAGAGACTCATCTGCCGGATGTGCCGGGCAATATCATCCCCGTCGCACCCGTGGCCGGTGGCGAGTGGGTGATGCAATATTACAGTTCCCGCCAGCCAGTAAATCTCGTGCGCACGCTACCCCAAAGCACAGACTCAGAGCAATTCACCAGCCTCAACAGGATATGGGAGCAGACGGAGCTAAAGCCGGAAGACCTCGCACAGGCCGAGGATTTCAGGTGGAAGTCGGTGGACGGACTGGAAATACAGGGGTGGTTATACAAACCGAGGGGAGAGGCACGAGGCACCATTGTATACGTGCATGGCGGCCCCACCTCCCATAGCGAAGACCGCCTCAACGCCGAGGTGCAGTTCTACGTGTCGCAGGGCTTCAACGTGCTCGACCCCAACTACCGGGGCAGCACCGGCTTCAGCGTGGAGTTCCGCGAGGCGATCAAGGAGGAAGGCTGGGGCGGGCGCGAGCAAGATGACATCAGCAGCGGCGTGGAGGCGCTCATCCGTGATGGGATAGCGCAGCCGGGCCAAGTGGGCATCACAGGCACCTCCTATGGCGGCTATTCAGCCTGGTGTGCCATCACCCACTGTCCACTCAGCATAATAGCCGCCTCAGCGCCCGTGTGCGGCATGACCGATCTCGTGGTGGACTACGAGACTACCCGGCCCGACCTGCGTCCGTATAGCGAGGAGATGATGGGAGGCAATCCGGAGGAGGCGCGTGAGCGATATTATAAAGGCTCGCCAATCAACTTCGTGGGCAACATAGAAGGCCGGTTGATGATCGTGCAGGGCCTACAGGACCCAAACGTCAGCCCTGAGAACGTGCGCGCCGTCAGAGGAGCACTCGACAAAGCAGGCATCCGCTACGAAGTCGCCGCCTTCGAGGACGAGGGCCACGGCATCAAGCGCACCAAGAACCGCCGGGCACTCTACCCGCGCCTGGTGGATTTCTTCGAGAAGGCTTTCACCTCCATGTAACCACTGGGGGTACAAACACGCCGGAGCCGTGGGGCCTACGCGCTGACTGCGGCCACTCCGGGCCAGTATGCCTCCGCAGGCTGCAAAGGCACGCCATAGCTTGGCACGAACAAGCGTTGGGGAACTCGCGCTCTGCCAAGCACCTCTAGGCAAGCCTCAAGCACCTGGGATCCCTCCATATGGCCCATGCAAGAGCCGGTTTGCAGTGTACGGCACGTATCATCCTCATACTTGAAGTGCTTCCAGCAGCCGCCACACGTCGAGGGCTTTTCAAACGGCGCTACCACGCTTATACCGTTGTTAGTGTCGTAAGGGCCTGTCACACGAGGGTTGGTCGGACCAAAGAGGCCCACCCACGGCGTATCCAGCGCACCCGACATGTGAAGCAGCCCGGTGTCCACGCCTACAGTCAGATCGCAGCGTGCCAGCACCCCGGCCACGTTATCGAGCGATGTGTACACCGGGATAGCAGATGAGCCTGATGCCTCAAATGCTCTCTGCATAGAGCTTCCCATGCGGTCGCAGAACAGTAGCGTGCGATAACCCATCTCCCGCAAATGCTCGTCTAGATTGAGCCAGCTATCCAGCCGCCACCGCTTGATGACCATGTTGGTGGAGGGCACCAGCGCGACCACCTTCTCGCCCTCCAGGTCGTAGTCCAGCCAAAAGCGAGATGCCCACAGCGTGGCCGAGGGGCGCAGGATAAGGTGAGGTGTACGCTGCTCGGCTGATATAGTTATATCTAACTGCTGCTCTATCTCGTTGGCAAGAAAGTCCAGGGAATGGACCGCGCCGGGCACGGGAGGCACCTGCGGGGTCCAGTAGGCACGGAAGTCCATGCCGCGCTCCCATGCGTAGAAGAAATTGATGACCAGGTCGAATGGGCCAAGCTCGCGGTCGAAAGTGGGGCCTGCCATCCAGGCGAGGAGCCTTTGCGGCAAGAGCGGGCGGAGGGCGATAGCCATGGGACCAGGCTCGTAGTTGAAGCCGGAGGGTTTGACTACCGTAACCGTTGGGTCGTTGACGAGCAAGTTGCCGTGCTCGGAAGCCGCAACTGTAAAGGCGGCTTCGGGGAATCGCCGCTTCAGCGCGGCCAGCAATGGCTGCACATTGATGAAGTCCCCTATGCCGTCGGCAAAGGGAATTACCAGTATGGTATCTGCTCGCATCCGGTCCTGCTCTCCTGCATACACATACGCCCGCGCGCATATGGGATTCTACCACAACCACCTTTCAGCAAGCAATAGTCCAATATGAGTATTTACACGGGCACGCACCTGGTGTTGCTATTTGTTCACCGTTCGCCCTCCGGTCCTGACGCTAATGTATAATAATCCTATGCGACCCACACCGCGACTCGAGCGCATCCTGGCGATCAAACTGGCCGACATGGGCGATCTGCTCAACGTCACACCCGCACTTCAGGCATTGCGCGCGGCCTACCCAAAGGCACGTATTGACTTGCTGGCAACACCGGCATCGGCGGGCCTGCTCAAGGGAGCGCACTATATAGATAGCATCGTCACGTTCGACAAATTTGCTTTCGATAGCCTCTCAGGAATGCTGGACATAGACGGCCTCCTGAAAGCAGCAGCATTCATGGGGCGGCTGCGCCTGGCTCGTTACGATGGCGTCATTATTTTCCACCATTTCACCTCCCGGTGGGGCGCGGCCAAATTTGCCATGCTAGCATTAGCATCCGGCGCAAAAGTACGGATTGGGCTAGACAACGGGCGCGGTAAGTTTCTCACCCACAGGTACAAAGACAGAGGCTTTGGCGCTATGCACGAGGCGGATTACTGGCTCAACGTGGTTGCCCTGTTGGGCGCGGACGCCAGTGCCGGTTGGAGGTCACGCATCCCTGTGGGCGGAGGCGACAGGGATGCCGCAGAGGGCCTACTGGCCTCTTTCGACAAGGAACGTGCCAGACCTATCGTGGCTATTCACCCCGGCGCAGGTGGATACAGTACGGCGCGTATCTGGCCCGTAGAACGCTTCGCAGGCGTGGCGAAAGCGCTGGCAGTAGGGGATAAGGCCGGCATAGTCATCCTTGGTGGGCCTGACGAAGAATCAGCAGCAGCGCAACTGGAAACTATGCTGGGCGATAGCAGCAGGGTGCTCAACCTGGTGGGGCGCACGACCATACACCAGACGGCAGCCGTCATCGAACGATGTGACCTGTTCCTGGGCAACGACAGCGGCCCCATGCACATAGCCGCCGCAGTTGAGACACCCGTCGTGGCGGTGTTCGGCCCGTCTAACCGGCAAGCCTGGGGGCCATACATACCACGAGGTCAAAAGAGCATACACCGCACCGTATCTCGTGATCTACCCTGCATGCCTTGCTTTTACCGCGCCCACTCTCTTGGTCTACGCGAAGGCTGTGGCACGCGCCCTTGTCTGACAGGTCTGCCTGTTGGCACCGTGCTTGCGGCATGCAGGGAAGCGTTGAGTAAAACGTGAAACGTGAAACGTGATGTGGCCTGCTAAACAGGGATGCTGCATACGGAGAGACCCTCTTTAGCAAGCCGTATTACGTTTCAGAACCAGGAGGCATCTTTGCGACGAAATAGCTTTATCATCATCTTGCTGGCGGTCGTCGTTGTGGCTGTTGTTATTGTAATCGGCATGCGGATGAACAGCGGCAATCCTGGCTCTTCGATTCCTGGCGGCACGGCGGGAGGACTGGCGAACAATCTGGGCAAGCCAAAGCCGGTGAGCACCGACTTCCAGGGTTGCCCGCCCTCCGGCGATGGTGGCGATCCGTCGCTCAACACGCTCAAGAACCGTATTGACGAGGGTCAGTGGCAGCCTACCACCGTGGCCGCGCTACTCGCCCTCGACTGGCCCAGGAGCATAGAGAACCAATCTCGCGCGCGCTGGTCGAGGAGCGATACCGAGCAGATAGCGCAGCACGAGGGCACACCCGTCCAGGTGGAAGGCTACCTCGTCTCGGCCAAGAAGATGAGCCCGGAGTCGTGCAACTGCCACGCGGTGGACCAGGTGGACTTTCATATCTGGATCGTGGACGATCCGAACAAGGATCGAGACCAGTCGGTGGTAGTCGAGGCGTCGCCCCGCGTGCGCAGCTATCACAGTGAGTGGACGTTGCGGCGCATACAGGACCTGGCATCGAGGCACGAGAAAGTACGCATCAGTGGCTGGCTCATGATGGACCCTGAGCACCCCGACCAGATAGGCAAGACGCGCGGCACCATTTGGGAAATCCATCCGATCATGCAGATCGAGACGCTATCGGGCGGCGCATGGAGGCCCCTCGATGGTGGCTCCACAGGTGTGAGTGCAGGCCCGGCAGCAGCACAAACCATCCCGCCGGTCACCCCCGGAGTCGTGGCTACAATGCCTCCCGCCTCGGACAGCCATGTGCAGGATAACTCTACGATCCAGATTGTGGCTGTGCATGCCGACGGCACCGGAAGCATAGAACCGGACGAATACGTGGAGATCAGGAACACCAGCAACGAACCTGTGGATATAACCGATTGGGTGTTGCAAGACGATACCGGCAAAGACCTGTACAAGTGGGAGAGCTACACCATACAGCCTGGTGCCTCCATACGCGTCTACACCAACGAAACGCACCCTGAATCGGGAGGCTTCAGCCTCAACTCAGGGCGGCCTGTCTGGGGCAACAGTGGCGACATCGCCCAGCTATTGGACGTTGATAAACAACTCATATCGAGGTACGCATATGGCAACAAAAAGTAAGGTGCAAAGCAAGGCCCAGGGCACGTCCACTCCTAACACAGTCGTCAAAAAAACCGCACCGCCCCCAGATAAACCCGCAGCTAAGACTGAGCCTGCAACACCTTCGCAAGGAGGGGAATCTCAGCAAGAGGCTGGCGCGCCTGATACTTCCAGAGCCACTATACGCAAGGGGATATATCTGTCCGCTCTCATCTACATAGAGGGCGACCTGGCCCCCGCCGCCAACTTCGCGGACCCTGCCACCGCCGCCCTCAAGACAGCCCTTAACAACGCTCTGAAAGGCGACCACGGTGGCCTCACCATGACCCTCAAGAGCGTAAATGTGCGGAACGACATTGAGCAGGCAGACGCCGCAGGGGGCGGCCCGAAAGAGGGCAAGTTCCAGTTCTAGCGGTAGTAACGGCACGCCGCCCTCCCCAACAGGCAGGCGCAAGTAAGCAGCAAGGTACGGAATAGGCTATGCAGAACTCCAACGATATAACAGTGTGGGCACCACTTTTACCGTGCCTGGCCGCTATGCTGCTGCTGATCGTGGCCGGCGTTTTCTTTTACATGCGGCGGTTCCGGCGAGAAGCCTCAGCACAGGGCCGGCAAAATCTCATATCCGAGGCCGAGCGGTGGCTTGAGGGTAAAGCGCCGGAGCTGGTGCCCTGGAACTCACTATCCCTCACCGACGTTTCCGACTTCATGACGTTCGTCTATACCAGGTTTATTACGGACAAGTTGCACGGCGAAGTCAAATCACTGTCGCAAGGTAAGTGTTCAGAATAGGGGTAGGACAAGTCAGAATATTGTTAGACCAAGCCCCACCCGCGACCCCTCCTGTATAGCAGATAGAGATGGGTAACACATGTACGGGGACATAGGTAACACTTTTTAGATAGTTTTGCG
>JBBSIK010000212.1:0-5764 GCA_038232115.1 Chloroflexia bacterium | reverse complement strand
TGTGCTCCCTTCCAACAGAACGGCCTGCGGCAAGTCAGACAGGCCAGGTAGCTTCAAGCGGAAAGCGGCGATCAGGTAAGAGAGGAATCGCTGAGGATCGGCATCTGCCTCGCCCACAGTGTACCAGAAGAGTGGGTTCGCACCTGTGTCAAGCGTTGCCAGAGCGGTAGTCTTACTATAGCCGGTGCCCGCGTGCAGATGCGTCAACCGGTAGTCAAGCGACTCACGAAGCCGGACGATCAAGGTAGGCCGAGGGAGCATGCGGCGATGCAGTTGTGGAGGAGATAGCTTCGTGCGAAGAAGCATAGCCTCATGCCTAACCGGGTTTGTAAACATGGGTCTCCCCATTATCTGTAGGCCGTCTGTTGTCTGTTATTCGTCTCGTGACTGATAACCGCCGACTCTTATGGGTGCGACAATACCCGAAGCTTATTATAAGCCTGGGCAACTATCTGCAACACATGGTAAGCAACGTGCCATAATTATCGCCCAAAGGCACGCGGTTTTGCAACTACCAATTGGCAAACTCCGCCCTTGAAGGATTAAGGCCGGAGTTTGCAGGTGGAGCTTTTCACTGGCACGAGTTATCGCACTGCGAGACGCTTTCGCCTTATGACCTTGCATCAGTCCTGGCAGATCCGGCTGAGTATGTCTCACAATCGGGCAGCAATCGCTCGAACAGCGTATTCGGCGGGATGTATCACAGAACGCACATCCCTTACCTATTCGTTGAGTAGAGGATACCATGTATACTGTACCCGATGGATAGGTAGGTTTCCTTACGCATGACGCACTACCGAGCAGGGGGTGAGATTGAAGACGTTGTTATTGTTAAGGCACGGAAAGACAGAACCCCACGGTGCGCGGGGGGATAAGGACCGCCATCTCACAGCTATTGGCAGGCAAGAGGCAGCTGAAACAGGAAAGAAGATCGCAGAACTGATCAGGGATATCGGCACTCTCGGCAGCGTGGTGAGTTCAGACGCGGCAAGGGCTGAGGAAACGGCGGAGATCGCCGTCGCGAGTGTGGGGTACGGCGGCAAGATCACGCTGGAGCCAGACATCTACAATGCCGAGCTAGACACACTGCTAGATATTGTGCGGAGCCTATCGGACCGCGACGCCTCTGTGGTCATAGTAGGACACAATCCAGGTTTCGAGTACCTGGTCGCCTCACTAGCCAAAGAGGGTACACTTCCACCCCGGCTGTCCACCGGCAGCCTGGCACACATGCAGTTCGAGGTGGAACGCTGGCGCCAAATTCGTCCCGGCACCGCCAAGCTAGTAGCGGTGTATGAGCCAGGAGCTAGGGGCTAGGGGCTAGTAGTTATCTGGTGATTACCTACATCTGCAATTGCGCTCGGCGACTGAAGTCACGGGCAACACATACAAAGTCGCCCTGCGGCGACTAAGTTAGCACTATAACCAAGCCCAGTCCGCATGGCGGACTTCGTAATCGTTGCCCGTGACTTTAGTCGCCAGGTGCTGTTGGCTAGCTGAGCTGTGGGTAATCACCAGGTAGTTATGAGTTGAGATGCAAGAACTCCCTCATAATCTTTGCGCGTCCTTTGCGTTTCCTACTAGTCCCCAGCCCCCAGCCCCTACTCAATCATGGCCGCGCCAACCATGCCGCTGTAGTCGCCCAGTTCGGCGCGGACTATATCCACGGCGGCTGCGGGCACGGCGAGGGCAGAGCTTTTGGCGGTTTCAGAGGCCAGGTTGAACAGCATGTCTATGCGGTCTATCACGCCTCCGCCCAGAATGATACGCTGAGGGTTCCACACGTTCATGAGGCTCGCCAGACCGAGGCCCAGATAGTGCCCGGCCACGGTCATTACGCTCACCGTGAGCGGGTCTCCCGCGTCCAGGGCCTCCGACAGCGGTTTCGACTTCACCCGTTGGCTCATGTCAAGTAGCGCGGGGCCGAGGGACGATTTCGCGCCACCCTCCACCTCTTCGCGTAGCTGGGCCACGATAGCGGTGCGCGAGGCATAGGCTTCCAGATGGCCGCGCTGCCCGCAACCGCACATGCGTCCCCCCGCCCGCACCATCATGTGGCCTAGCTCACCCGCGCTGCCCGATGCGCCTGCGAACCGCTTGCCCTTCTCCATCAGCGCCCCGCCGATGCCTGTGCCCACGAAAACGCAGGCAAACAGGTCTATATTCCTGCCCGCGCCGAAGCAACTCTCGCCAAGAGCTGCCACCTCAACGTCGTTGCCCAGCACAACCGGGAAGCCAAAGCGCGCATGCAAAGGCTCGGATACCGGCACGTTGGTGACACCGCCTCCCAGGTTGGGCGCGGAAAGCAGCACCCCGGTTTGGCGGTCTACCTGCCCGGCCAGGCCAACACCGATCCTTACTATGTGCCCGTCTACTTCCCTGGGGGCTTCTGCCAGAGCTTTCGCTATCGTGGCCTCGATAGCAGCTACTACGGCATCGCCACCGCCGGTAGGGCTGGGAGTCTTTACCGTGCTGAGCACGTTGCCCGTGTCACAATCAACAACACCACCGAGTATCTTTGTGGCTCCAACATCGAGGCCGACTGCGTAAGTTCCGGGCATAATTGGGGTGTCTCCTTTCAAGCTCGCTACGTGGGGCCATTATGCCATAAATGAAAGATGTGAGCCATCCGGTGCGGGGCCAGGGGCTAGCGCAGGATCAGGGCACATATTAGGGAAAGAGGGGGTGCAGGGGTTCTCCCCTGCCGGGGCTGGGGCTGTTCCCCGATGAACCCTCTTTTCTCTAATAGATTGGTTGAAGCTGCATTAGGGGCCAGGCTGATAAAGGAAGCGGAACCGCTTGGTGGTGGCACGACTGATGATTATGATAAGATGGTTGTAAGGGGATTAAGATGAGATGGTAGAGCAAGTGGTAATGGGCGTAAGCAAAGAGGTGGATGCAGATGCGCCGGCAGGTGGTTTGCGGGAGCAGACCATTGGCGTCGTAGATATCGGCAGCAACACTGTGCATTTGCTGGCGGCCCGCACCAACGGTCGCAGTGTTTTTCCCCTGCTCGACCTGAGTAAAAGCCTGCGCCTCGGCGATGATGTTGACATGGAAGGCTCTATCGGTGAGTGGAAGCTGCGAGAGCTGGTACGCACCGTGCGCGAGTATCAGGTAGCAGCAGCCGAAGTGGGTGTGGACCGGCTGCATCTCCTAGCTACGCAGGCAGTACGCATCGCCGCCAACAGTCAGGAAGTATGTGACACGGTAGTGTGGGAGACTGGACTACCGGTTGAGATACTAGCCCCTGACATAGAAGCGAGTATCGCATTCATGGGGGTTGATGCTGAGTGCCCAAGCGTGGGGCCACAGATGATGGTTGACATAGGCGGGGGCAGCATGCAGATAGCGGTGGGACAGTACGGCCAGGTGTGGGACAGTGTATCACTTCCACTCGGCGGAGCCAGGGTAGCCACCCACTTTCTGCCGAGTGACCCACCCACTGACCTGGAAGAAGCAGGCCTCATCAACTATCTGGCTCAAGTCGTTCCGCCCGCCCTGCCCTTACCCGACACCAACATCACCGGCGGCATCGGCGTGGGAGGCACCCTCAGACGCATATCGGCGCTATTGGGAATGAAGCCCAGGCAGAATATAGACAGCGATGCCATAGAGGGAATTATAGCTGTCTTGCGCGGGCGAACTGTTGCCGAGATAGCCAGCAGATACGGTTTAAAGCCTGAGCAAGCGAAATTGCTCCTGCCCGTGATGCTGTTGGTAAGAGAAGTGCTCAAGGGCTACAATTTCCCGCCCTTCGTAGTGGCCGCATACGGTATACGCGAAGGCGCGATACTCTATCTGGCGCGAGGGAAGGGCTAGGGATCAGGGATCAGGGACTGAGGGTTGGTAGTTTTGAGTTATGAACTTTGAGTTTTGAGATGCAAGAACCCTATCATAATCTTTGCGCGTCCTTTGCGTCTTTGCGCCTTTGCGTTTCCGTCTCCTACCAGCCCCTAGCCCCTGACCCCTATCGCACAAGAGGCATTTAGCATGAGCGTGGAAGATAAAGAAGTCAAGGAAGTTGCCGCCGCAGATAATGGGCATGGCGCGCCACCTGATGAAGATATGATCGCGCTACAGCCGGTAACGCTCAAGCCCGAATTGTACTTCAACCGCGAGAAGAGCCTGCTCGAGTTCCACGCGCGGGTGCTGGAAGAGGCTATGGACGCACGCAACCCTCTGCTGGAACGGCTGCGGTTCCTGGCTATTTTCAACTCGAACCTGGAAGAGTTCTTCATGATACGTATCTCCGGCATACGCGAGCAGGTGCTGTCCGGGATAGTCGAGTCGCACCCGGATGGGCTGACCCCCATCGAGATAATGACGGCGCTCAGGCAGCGTATCATCCCGCTGCTGGAAGCGCAATCTGCCTTTTTCCGCGACGTACTGCGGCCCGCACTGTCCAAGCAGGGCATCACAATCGCCAACTACGCCGAGCTATCTCCCGAACAGAAGCAGGCATCTCACGACTATTTCGACCGCATGGTCTTTCCAGTATGCACGCCCCTTGCGGTAGACCCCGGCCACCCCTTCCCGCACATATCGAACCTCAGCCTAAACCTCGCGGTGGAGTTGCAGGACCCCGATGGGCAGGTACGCTTCGCCCGTGTGAAGGTGCCCAACGTGCTGCCCCGCCTTATCCCACTGCCCGCCGAGCCTGCAAAGAAGAGCAGCAACGGGCGGCGCGAACCGGTGGTATACGTGTGGCTTGAGCAGTTGCTGGCCGCCCACCTGAGCGCGCTATTCCCACAGATGGCCCTGCTTGAAGTACACCCATTCCGTGTGATACGCGATGCCGACATGGATATCGAGGAGGGCGAAGCCAACGATCTACTTGAGAGTGTAGAGGAGAGCATATCGCGGCGCAGGTTCGGCTCGGCGGTGGCCCTGCTCACCAATCCCGCTATCCCCGAACGCATGCTCCTCACCCTCACCGAGAATATGGAGCTACTAGCCACCGACGTATACGTGACCGAAGGCCCGCTTGGCATGGCCGACCTGATGGACGTGTACCGCATTGAGCGCCCCGACTTGAAAGACCCGCCTTTCACGCCACATGTGCCCGCTGTCGTCCGTAACAGCGCCAATATCCTGTACGCGATCCAGCAAGGCGACATTCTGCTGCACCACCCGTTCGATTCCTTCAGCACCGTAGTAGACTTCATACGCACCGCAGCCGCCGATCCCGATGTGCTCGCCATCAAGCAGACGCTGTATCGTGCCGGTAACCACTCTCCCATCGTGGAGGCGTTGCTGGAAGCTGCCGAGGCGGGCAAGCAGGTGGCAGTGCTGGTGGAATTGAAAGCGCGGGGGGATGAGGAAAACAATATCGAGTGGGCACGGGCGCTGGAGCAGACGGGGGTGCATGTCACGTATGGCCTTATGGGCTTGAAGACCCACTGCAAGGTGGCCCTCGTAGTACGCAAAGAAGGCAACGGCATAAGACGCTATGTCCACCTGGGCACAGGCAACTACAACCCGTCCACCGCTCGCGGCTACACCGACATGGGCTTGCTCACCGTCAACCCTGAGATAGGGGCCGATGTGTCGGAGCTATTCAACTACCTCACCGGCTACTCTAAGCAGACGCAGTATCGCAAGCTGCTGGTATCGCCTGTTACGATGAGGGCGGGGCTGCTGGCTCTGGTTGAGCGAGAGATAAAGAAGCATCGAGAGGGCGGCGACGGGCGGCTCATATTCAAGGTAAACCATCTGGTGGATCCTGCTCTAATAGAGGCACTCTACAGGGCATCGCAGGCGG
>JBBSIK010000211.1:0-5803 GCA_038232115.1 Chloroflexia bacterium | reverse complement strand
TTCACCCTCTGCATCCAGCTAAACCCCAATCAACCGGAGCCGTACAACAACCGCGCCATAGCCCTCGCGCAGACCGGCGACCTTATGACCGCCGCCCTCGACCTGGGCCGCGCTATAGGCATCAAACCCCAGTACGCCGAGGCCCACTTTAACCTGGCCCGTATCAACGCTCGCTCCAACCTGTGCGATCTCGCCTCGGCCCATCTCAAAGAGGCCATCGCTCTCCAACCCGCCTACAAACAAATGGCCCGCGTCCTCGGCGATTTTGACGCCTGCCGAGGCACTCCGGGCTTCACTGTTCAATTATGAATTAGGAATCGGACTTATGCGCTCAAGCTGCAAATCCGCTATGTAGATGGGTAAGGGTTCAGAATTGGGGTAGAACAAAGAACGAATGCACCGCAGAGGCGCAGAGAACGCGGAGGAACGCAGAGTTTATCCTTGTTTTCTCTGTACACCCCCTTCGTAATCTCCGCGTCGCCTCTGCGTTCTCTGCGCCTCTGCGGTGAGTTTCCTGTTTCCAGTTACCCCTATACTGAACACTTACGTAGATGCGGCAGCATAAGATAACGCGGCCCGCGGGTCTTCCGACTCAAGGTCCGGCAACTCCTCCAGGATTTGCTCTGTGTTCAGCCCAGCAGCATACAGGTCGAGGATATCAACCACTCGGATAACGCATCCGCATGCCTCGTATACAAGGGCGGCCTCCACACTGGTCTGGGTTGATGGTGATCCTCTCTAATAAACTCGGCATAGCCCACTCCAAACCGTATGTAACGTAGCGAACAGCGTACCAGTATCAACAATCCCCAATCCCTAATTCCTAGTTCCGGGTAAGCACCGGCTCCTCGCTGGCCGACAATTCGCCGCCCAGCATGCCGGAGGCTGCCATTTCCCGGCCCGCGTCCTCGGCTACGGCTTCTGCGCCACCTTCGGACATCGAAGCCATACCTGCGCTGCGGTTGCTCTTGCGTAGCGGGATCTCCTTCAAGAAGATTGTCGTCACCAGGCCCGCGCCCAGCAAGAATGTGGCAATCAGGAACGCTTCCTGGATACCGGAGAAGAGCGCGGGCTTTAGCGCATCTTGAATAACTTTCAGGAGCGAATCCACAGCATTAGCCGGAGCGCCCGCGGGCATAAACGAACTAAGTTGCGCTTTGAGTTGGTTGACACCTTCTGCACTCACCAGGGACTGGGGATTGATGTTTGACAGCCCTTGCGCCAGTTTATCTACAGGGATACGAGCGGCTGCCTGAGGACCAAGATTGGTCACGGCCTTGTGCAGTTCGCCTGGGAACTGATCGTGGAATTGGTTGTTTACGATTGTGCCCAGCACAGCCACGCCCACCGTGCTGCCCATGTTGCGGAAGAACTGCACCGCCGCCGTCACCACGCCCACGCGCTGGATCGGGAAAGCGTTCTGCACAACAAGTGTGTACAGAGGGAAAGCCACACCCAGGCCCAAACCCATCACTATCATGTAGCTGACCGTCACGAGGCGGTTCGTATTCATGTTCATCGTATACAGCAGGAACATGCCAACCGTCACCAGTGCCATGCCCACGATCCCGACTATGCGGTACTTGCCCGTGCGAGAGATCAACTGGCCCGTAACTATGCTCGATATTACTATGGCGATAGTCATTGGCGTGATCGTGTTACCGCTGCTCGTGGCGCTATCACCCTGGATAGCCTGCACGAACAAGGGGATATACAGCACCGCGCCGAACAGTCCCACGCCCGTCAGGAACACGGTAATCATAGACACCGTGAAGATGCGGTTCTTGAACAGGTCGAGCGGTAGAATAGGCTCCTTCACCCGCGATTCGATGAATACGAAGGCCACGATGAACACAGCCGCGAATACGAACATGCTGATTATCGCGGGTGAACCCCATCTCCAGTCGGTGATGACGCTGCCGCCTATGTCGAGCCTGGTCTGCGTGCCACCCAGCGACAGGGCCAGCAACAAAGGTGTAAGGCCCAGGATGAGAGCGCCCGCGCCCCACCAGTCAATGACTTTCTTGGCCGTGTGCCTGGATACATTGGGGAAGGTAGTGAGCAATACGGCCAGCGCGATCAGGCCAACCGGAAGGTTCACATAGAACACCCAGCGCCAGTTCAGGTTGTCGGTCAGGAAGCCGCCGATGGTAGGCCCAACAACCGACGAAAGGCCGAATATACCGCCGAACGCGCCCTGCCACTTGCCACGCTCTGCCGGGGGAATAACGTCCGCGATAATAGCGAAAGCGTTAGCTGTGATGATACCGGCACCCAGGCCTTGTAAGCCACGCCACGCTATAAGCTGGAAAATGTCACTGCTGAGGCCGGAAAGGATGGAGCCGAGTAGAAAGACCACTACACCCGCTATATAGAACCACTTGCGGCCATACATGTCGGACAGCTTGCCGAATATAGGCACCGATATAGTAGATGTGAGCAGATAGATGGTGAATACCCAGCTATAGTGCTCAAAGCCGTTGAGGTCGCCGATAATCTTGGGCATAGCCGGGCCGACCACCGTCTGGTCGAGGGCCGCCAACAGGATACCCAGCATCACGCTGAGCATGATAAGCAACGTCTGCCTCTTGCCTAAGTGCGGCATCTCGTCCGTGTCGGCAGGGCCGCCCCAGCCGTTGTTGCCACTGGTGGACCCATTACCGTCCTGCCTGGCCTTCTGTGCTACTTCTGAATTCACCAATTTGTCCTCCGTCGAAATTATTTCGAGAGTACGAGACTATATGTGCGCTCGCCCTTTATCACTGCTAATTAACCTTCCGTTGCCTGCTGCGTACTATTAATAGCCTGCATAGGGCAATTCAGCTGCTCCTCGCCACCATCCGGCAGCAATTGCCGGAGATAGCCGAACACGCTGACAAGTTCCGAAAGCTGGCCTTCGCTGAGGGGACTGAGATAGGAAGCCAACGCTTTACGGCTCTGCTCGCGCGCATTCGTGGCTAAATCCACACCCTTCGGCGTCAACTGTAAATAAATGCAACGCCTGTCATCCGGGTCGGGTTGCCGCTCGACGTAGCTCTTGTCCACCAGCGCGTCCATTATGCGCGACATAGTGGGACTGGTTACGTTGAAGCTACGCGACAATTCGCTCGTCAGCTTCCTGCCCTCAAGCAGGTTGAAAAGTACCATCACCTGCGACCCGCCGAGTTCGTGCAACGGTCCATACGTTTCCGCAAATCTGGCCTGGTGCTTGACCGCTCGCACTAATCTGGGGAGCGTGCGCAACATGTCTGTGGCCGCTCGCTCCAGCCACGCCTCGCGCTCCGGCGTCATTGCCGGTACATCCTCCGCCTCGTGCATAACCCTAATTGTATGCGCCATTGCTTATTTCCCCTCTATCTGCTAATAGTTGCCATCCTTAACTTATAGCTAACCAATCAGTTAGCCTAGCTATATATTAGCATGACACCCAATCGCTGTCAAGGTGTTTTCCATCAACTGCGCCGCGTCTGCCCAAAGATACGCCTTTAGACCTAGAGCGCACCAACCCCTACTGCTCACATAGTGTATATGCAGCCAGGCACGCCTGGCATCGTTCCAGAGAACGAGATTCCTCATGCCTCGGAACGACAGTGCCGCCGTCATTCTACTTATAATCTTACTTGGCTATGCACGGCCCATGCGCGCCGGCCACTTTGCAAGACATACTTCGCTGTGCGACCACATTGCTACAGCTACGTTACTCCTATACATATGCTAATAACCACAGAGGCAGCCTGTGTCTCAGACCGGCACACAAAAGGGATTAACAATATAGAGGCCGTTTACATGAGGTCTGTAGAACGTGGCGAGGCATTTCGCCATACAACGATCGAGCAGGGAGCATGGCTTTACACTTTTGACAACACCATGGCCGGGATGTATAATCGGCCCGTCACCTTATGACAAGCTGGCTCCCTCTATAGGAGAGAACTACATGCACTTTCGCAATAAAGGCACGGCGTTCCTGACTACCCTCACCTTCATAGCAGCCCTGGCCCTGACCGCCACGCACAGTATAGGAGAGGCAGCCGTTGCGTCCACCAATACCGCGACCACACGGCAGATGGCTAGTGTCCGCTGGGGCTTTTACATCACCTACAATCCCAACTCACTCACATCACTGCGAGCCAACGTGTCTAGCCTCAACTATGTTTCACCATGGTATTTCAATGTAGACCCCGCCGGACAGGTGAGCGGGCGCGAGCAGGCGACTGCCAACGCACTCATACGCAACGCGGGCGCGAAAATCCTCCCCATGGTCAAGAACACGCCTCAATACAATGATTTCACCGCTATCCTCACCGATACGGTAAAGCAAGATGCGATGGTCGCCCAGATAGACGGGATAGTAACAGCGGGCAGCTACGACGGCATCACAATAGATTTCGAGGGCCTCAACGCTTCGGATAAACCCCTGCTTACCGCCTTCATGGGCAAGCTCTACGCCAGGCTTCACCCTAAAGGCAAGCTCGTGGCAATGGCCGTGGCCGCCCAGGTGCGCGACACCAACGACGGCTGGGCAGGCTGCTACGACTACTCCGCCCTTGCCCGCCTCACTGACTACATCCTGATTATGGCGTATGATTATCACTGGGCTACAGGTGACCCTGGCCCCATCGCGCCCATGCAGAAGCTGCGCGACACCGCTATATATGCGCTCTCCAAGATACCGGCCTCCAAGCTCATATGGGGCGTTGGCGTCTATGGCTACGACTGGCCCACCTCCGCGCCCGGCGTGTCATCGGGTCATGCCGACTACCGCAACTACGCCGAAGCCACAGCTATAGCAGACCTGCCAGGCGTCGAGAGTGGCTACGACGAAGGCGCGCAAGCACCATATGTGCGGTATGTCAAAGAAGGCAAAACCCGCGAGATGTGGTACGAAAACCGCCGCAGCTTCGAGGCCAAACTGGGGCTAATCGCGCAGTACAATATGGCAGGCTTCGGTCTCTGGCGTATCGGGCAAGAAGACCCCGGCATCTGGGACGCCATGTCGGGCAACACCGCCCCTCCCTCCCCCCTGCTTGCTAACACCGCTACGCCTCGCCGCACCTCCACTGTCAAGCCAACCTCTACATCCACCCTCACGCCCACGGCCACACCCAGACCTCAACCGCCCGCAGCCTGTAACGCCATCCAGCCGTTCACCTCGTCAGCCGAACAGCTCTACTTCCGGCCAACGGGACATAGCTTGGGCGGCCAGTTCTTACAATACTGGCAAGCGCATGGCGGCCTGCCCGTCTTCGGTTACCCGCTAACCGAGGAGTTTACCGAGAAGAGCCAGACGGATGGCAAGCCGTACAAAGTGCAGTACTTCGAGCGCAATCGCTTCGAGTACCACCCCGAAAGCGCACCACCCAACGATATACAACTTGGCCTACTTGGTGTGCAAGCCCTGGGCAATCACACCTTCGCAATAGCCTCAGACTTCGACCCCGGCCCTTACACAATCTATTTCCCGCAGGTCAAGCACAGCATGAGTGGTCCCTTCCTGGCCTACTGGCAGCGCAACGGCGGCGTATCCCAGCTAGGCTATCCGATCTCAGAGCCTATCCTGGAGCGCAACCCCCGCGACGGCCAGACCTACACCGTCCAATACATGGAACGCGCCCGCTTCGAACTCCATCCCGAAAACGCAGGTAGCCCATACGAAGTGCTCCTCGGCCTGCTGGGGCTGAACGTCTCGCCTTGCCGGTGACGAGTGAAACGTGATGCGGCGGGTGTCGCTTGGAACAGTACAACGGAATGGATAGTCTTAACTTATGTGAGGCGACCTGCCCCATTCTAAGAATCCTATCGCCTT
>JBBSIK010000210.1:0-5822 GCA_038232115.1 Chloroflexia bacterium | reverse complement strand
GCCAGGACGCCAGGGTTACGATACAGTTCTTAACTGAGAACTACTTTCCACTTTCCACTTTCAACTCGGCTTTCCACTCGTCCGCCGCACGGACCCGCTCGGCGATAGACGGGTGGCTGTGGAAGAGAGCGCGCACCCAGGCGGGTGGCTCGGCTTCCGCGAGGTTCTGGCCGGCGAGCTTCAGCATGACCGAGCGAAACGCCCCTGCTTTGCCGGTGGTGCGCAGCGCATAGATGTCGGCGGCGCGCTCCATCTGGCGGGTTAGAAAGTTGCCGAAGGGCATCACCACGAGTCCCACACCTGCTATAGCCACCGCAAACAGAGGCGATGCCCCTACGTCAGCTATCCCATGGAAGCCGAACGCGGGCACGCCCCAATTGAGCAGCAACGAGGCCACTCCCATGCTGCCCAGCAGTATGGCAGCCTCAGCCGCGAGACCTTTAGGGAGGTCATTGTGTACGTGGTGGGCAAGCTCATGCGCCAGAATTGTCTCGATCTCGTCGTATGTATAGCCGCTCAGGAGAGTGTCGCCCAGGATGATGCGACGTGTACCGCCCAGTCCCGTGAGCATGGCGTTCGCGGCGGTAGTACGGCTGCTCATGTCCATGACGTATACGCCGCGCACGTGCGTGCCTGCCTGTTCTGCCAGCCGCGTCAGGCGCTGCACAAGTTCCGCATCTTTCAAGAGGCAAAACTTGTAGAAAAGAGGCATCAGCAGCACAGGGGCAAGCTGGGCCATCGCCACCATGAACAGCCATGCCAGCGCCGCCATAATAGCCCACCACCATTGCGGAAAGGTGCGCAGCAGCCAGTAAAGCACCTCCACACCGCCTAGACCGAACACAGCCGACAAGGCTAGCTCCTTCACAGCGTCCAACGCCCAGCTGCTCAGGGTTTGAGTTGAAAGGCCGTAGCGGTGGGGCAGCACGTGACCTGTGTAGAACTCAAGCGGTAGCGACACAACCGTGTAGCCTACACCCAGCGCAACCACGTAGAGCGCGACGACCAACCAGGGATTGCCGGTTATGCTTTCGGCCCACTGCCGCACGGCCACCGACCAGCCCAGGAACAGCGCCCCAGACAGCAGCAATAACGAGATACCAAGTTCGATGAAAAAGAGCCGCCGCTTTATGCCGGCGTACTCTCTGGCGGTATGCTGCCGCTGTGGGTCAAGCTCGATGGTGACGTTGTTTGTGCCTGCTGTCTGCTGCAAGGCGGGATCGCTGACAGTCATCGTGTGCTTGCCCCACTCATCCTAAAGAGCATGCCAGCCCGCAATCCAACTTCGTTGCACGACATAGGGGTCCACGGCTCCGACTTCAACGGTGTCGTCCGTGGAGGGAGAGAGGGCTACTGCTTCGCGGGAATACCACGCGACGGTGCCGATAAGTTCCTCGCCGCTTTCCAGTTTGAGGGCAACTTCGCTCGAGTTTTGCTTACTCTCATCGAGAAAACTGGTGAGTAGCTTGCGGTACACCTCCCGGCGGGTGGTAAGTTCCTCCACAGGCACATGGAAATAGGCTGCCAGCCTGGCGAGTATAGCATCGTCCTCGCCGACGCGCCGGTGCTTAACTTCAATCAAGTGTACCTCGGCGGCAGGCACTCCCGCTCCCTCGGCGATCTCCCACGGCGTAACCCCGCCCCTGGTCGCCCGCAAATATTTCAAGTAATCGCTAAGACTCATGGTTGCCTCTCTGAGACGTGATGGGCTTGCTAAAGAGAGTCCCAAATGCAGCATCTATGTTTAGCAAGCCCATCGCGTTTCACTCGTCAGACTCCTCTATCTTCGTCCATCTGGTCGCGCTCCGGTTTGCCCGGCTCGCCCACGTGGTCGGAGCCTATGTCGTTGCCTAAAGGTTGGTGCCGATCATCGCGGGCGTGGTCGTGCTCGCGCTCTGTGGAGGCGGGCGCGCTGGATACCTCTTCCTGTGTTTCTTCCTCGTCGAGCGCCTCAACGATGACGGCATTGTCCGACATGCCCACGTCCTGGGTATTGCCTGGGTTGGTTGCGTTGGATTTACCATTCATGCTGCCACTGCCCTCCAGATTACTTGCGTCGCTCATCTGCGCGCCTGGAGTTGAGCGGCGATAATAGGCGATAGCCAGCTTGCGTAGCACTATCTCGTCGCCACGATCACCCTGCTTCACGGTGATCGTATAGGCCGTGAAATCGCTTACTATCCCCCCCATCTCCTCTCCGTTGAAAAGCTTGAAGGTGATATATGACTGGGCGTCGCGCTGCTCTCGCAGGTAGACGGCTTCGCGGTCCTCCTGCCCTTCAGGCCACATACCGAAGCGTACCTTCTGGGAAGGGGCGATTTCGTCAGCGATGGCGCGCAGCTTTTTGATCCAGTCCTTGGCATCGGGACGCGTGAGACTGGCGAGCGATTTACCGATGCGTGCTTCCATCTGCTCCTGGTCTATCTCCAGGCGCGCTGACAGCCTCGACAATTCCTGAAGCTGCCCTTCGCTGATGGGGCTGGGTGGGTGGGGAGGCGTCCTGACGCCGCGTGGACCTCCTTTGCCTTCACCCGCGCCACCGCGAGCATCTCCCTCACCTCCGCGTGCCACGCGTGGGGTGTCTGGCCGGGGTGGTCGCTGGTCGCGGTATGACTGGGCTTCCTGTGAGGGGCGCTGTGCGGCTGTAAGCACGGGTGTGTACGCCTGCGGAGCGCTAGTACCTGCCGGAGGGGTAGTCTGAACGGGCGCTGCCGGCTGGTACGTAGCCGATGGGGTCGAGGCAGGCTGTTCAGACTGTACCGAATCTGCAGGCGGCATCAACTCCTCAATAGGGACCCACAGGGCCTTGGCAATGAGCCTGGCATGGTTCAAGGGCATCACCTGGCGGCCCTCTTCATAGTCGGCTATCATCCTCGTGGGAATACTGGCACGGGCTGCCAGTTGCGATACTGTGAACCCCTTCTTCTCGCGTATGCTGCGAAGCGTGGACATTTTTTGGCTCCTGAACCCTGGGCGAAGTTGAAAGTTCCAGGTTGAAAGTACCGGGTAAAAGGGTGTGGATGTGAGTAATGAATGCTGTCGCCCTTCGGTGCTACCGCCGGACTCTCTATGTTAGATAGTGTGGCTGTTATGCTTTTCGACTATTGTTCACTATGTAGGGTAATACATTATATATTATCGTCGTTGGAACCCAATATCTCACATACATATGCTTACGATGATTTGCTTACGATGATTGGGTATTTATTGTTTCTTGGTCATTGCCTGCTGTAGCGCCTGAGCCTCTTCATCAGATAGGGATAGCTGCGAAGCGCCCGCCTTGACGGGCTTGGCATAGAAGCGGGTACTGTTACGACTGTGCAGGCTGCTGATAACTACGCCGTCGCCCCGCTTGTCGAGCAGAGCCATGGCGAAACTCTGGTCGCCACCTGTCTCCTGGAAGGGATTGAACCTCACCAGGCCCACATTCTGCACACTGCGATTCACTGAGGCGTCGAGGGCGTTTACCGTCACGCGTAGGGACTCGGTCTCTTCCCTGGTGGCCTCGATGCGCTCACCCTGCCTGGAAATGACCTCGCCTAGCGACAGGGAAGATGCGCCGGGTCCCGCGCCCCTGGTAAGCGCGCGTAATTGCCTTTCAACTCGCCCCAGTCGAGCGGTTTGCACTGCCACCAGGATGCCCAGGAACACCGCCAACGCGAGTGTCGCCGTTCCCAACAGCTCGCCTAATGACATTGCAGATACGCCCTCACCGTTATGTAAACCGTTATGAGTAGCAGAAAAGATGTAAAAGAAGTCTCAAAATGGCAGATATAGCCCGTTGCTCTACTGTTTAGTATCGCTTTCGGGATCACTCCGAATATCAGCCAATTCTATCCCACAGCCCAGACCTTGTCAATGAAGCGGCGGTAGGTACCAGAGCAGATGCAAAGTCGTGTATAGGGCAAAAGAGAACAAATAGCACCTACTCAGGATAAGATGCGAGTTAGCAACAACCATCAAATCCACAAAGAGGTGCTATGTGCTACGAAATGTACCATGCCAGCCTGGAGCTTGCAACTGCCCGCAATATAACACCCATAAATGAGATAGAGAAAGCGCAAAGCAGGGTATATCTAGGCGAAAATCACCGGCAAGTCGGGATCCGCCACAACCTCAAACGGGGCAGAAAGTATACCGCTGCCACGCGATGCTACATCAAAGTGTATGTCACCGCCGGAGCGCGTAAGGTTCAGATCGTATCCGTGACCCCAGATTTCTATGTTCTCTACTCTCAAGGCATCCCAACCGGAGGGTAGCTGCGGTTGTACATACACTATACCGGTAAGTGGGTCCGGCAGGAGCCGGAAAAAGCCCTGCACGAGCAGCCAATTATAAGCAGCACTTGACCAGGCTTGCAGGAAGCAGGCGTTTTGGCCCACGAACTCGGGTATCGCCCACGGCATGTAGTAGCCGCAAAGCTCGGACATGCGTTCCAGATACCAGATCGCCATATCGGGCCTGCTGTATCGAAACTCCGCAAGGGCAACAATAGCGTTCTGTATAGGCATAACAAAGTCGGCGGTGCCAGGATGGATAATACCACCTGGGCCTGTGTGTTCCGGCCCCTCCACCTTGCCGAAAAGTAGCTCTATACGTTCAATATCCGGCTCGCCCAGCAGGCCCATCTCCAGCACCGCGTAGCTGTGGACAGGCTCGTCGGGATGTACAGTGAGGTCTTGCTCGATACGCCAGACATACTCCTGTCGCTCAGGCATCCAGAAATGGCTATCAATCCGGGCCTTCACCTGTGCTGCCAACTTCATGCTGCGATAAATCGTCTCAGCATCGCCTGTTGCCTCGGCCAGATAAGCTAGAGAGCCAAGCCCCTGGTAGAGGGCACAGGCCACGTCGAGCTTCTTGCCGTGTTCTGCGGTGCGCAGCTCCAGCAGGCCGGCGCCATCGGGTAGCAAAGTTCCACCGGGGTCGCATTTGCCAAGCATATAACCGAAAATGCCCTCGCGGCATACCTCATATACATCATCGAGGAACTGCCGGTCCCCGGTCCATCTGAAAGCGCGTTCTACACTCGTGGCGAACTGGCCTGTTTCTATCGTGTTGCCCAGATTAAACACACGTCCGGTGGGGGTGATCTCGTGGGGCACCCGGCCATTCTGCTGCCTGGCATAACGAGCGAGTAGGCGCAGTGTAGACAGGGCCGTTTGAGGCTGGCCCGACACGGCGAGGCCGCTCACACTGTAATAAGTGTCGCAGCCGAACAGCCAGCCGTATTCGGGTAGTCCCGCAACTATGCCCTCGGCTACACCAGGCAGGTCGAGCGTGAGCATGTCCAGGCATATGCTCTGGAAGGGGAAGATGCGGTCGAAATCCGGGCGCGGCGAGTTTACCAATGGCGAGCAGGTCATGACCTGCTGCTGGGAGGCAACTTTCTGAAGCCACAACTCTTCGCGCCTTGCTAATAGCTCCGAGGCTTTTCCGAGGGCATGTGTAATGCCTTCCACCCCACCCGCAAGCGCAAAGTGGAACTGCTTGCTCTCGCCAGGACCCAGGTTGAGTGCGTAATCCATACGGCCCGACATGCCTCTCCCTTGCAACTCAGCGCGATTTGGTATAAGGCCCTGATCTGGTGCCAAATATCCCTGTAGCGATGATGTCTCTTCTGAGGCCCAGAGGTCAGGCCCGGTAAGATAGCCGACAGGGACCGCATCACCACCCATCATGCAAGCTGCCCACCGGGTATGGAGGCTGTCGGAAGCAGTTATGCAACCTTCACTCGTATGCAGTTGTGACTCGTCAGGGCGGTCCGGCCAATCACTCCACCATGCGCCCTGGATGTCGAAGCGCACTAGCCAAAAGAGAGT
>JBBSIK010000209.1:0-5881 GCA_038232115.1 Chloroflexia bacterium | reverse complement strand
TGGGCTGCCAGGTTTGGCCGCGATTGCCACTTTCCATGAGATAGCCGGTGGCCGTGGCGGCATACAGGCGATCACGGCGCTGTGGATCGGCGGCGAAGGTGGTCACGACACCAGGGTGTGGAAGTTCCATCTGCCGCCATGTACCACCGTCTGGGCTGAGGAAAAGACCCTTTGGGGTGCTCACTACCAGCGAGGGCTGCTTGCCGGATGGCGCGGGGATCGCCAGGATAGCGTTGCCATCGGCAGGCGCATCCGGCATGAGCGTCCAGGTGTCGCCTCTGGTGTTGCTGATTTGCACGCCCTCGACGGTCAATGCGTACAGGTTGCCGGTAGCGGGGTCGCGGGTTACAGCGTCTACTTCGCCCAGAGGCAAAACCTGCCATTCGCCACCACTAGCCGTGGTCCGTAGCAGAACAGTGTCGTCCTCTCTCTGGCCCAGCAGATAAATATCGCCACCGCTCGCGGCAACAGGCTCACCCGCGGACACCTGGATAGAGGGCGGCAAGGAGGCACGAATGGTAGTCCAGGTTGTGCCACCATCTGTGGAGGTTGTCAGGGAGCCATTCTGCAAAGCAACAAATACGCCTGCAAGGTCGCCCATATCAAACAGGGCAGCCACCGACGCAATCAGTTGCACCGGCAACCATGTGCGGCCACCGTTCTCGCTGAGCACCAGTTCGCCCTCCCACGTTACGGCAATCACCCGGATCGGTGGTCCAGGCTCGGCCCATGCAGAAGCTATCGCCTTCTCCGATAACACGACACGCGCAGGCAGCCACTCGGTGGACGTGCCGGGCTTGTTCACGATAGCAAGCCCGCCTTCAGTACAGGCGTAGAGGATGGTGGAGTTTGCCATGGTTCTGAAACGTGATGCGTCTCTCTAAGGTCTCTAAGAATGCAGCTTGCTAAAGAGAGTCTCTTTAGCAAGCTGCATCACGTTTCACATCTCACCTCTCCCTTTCTCTTAGTTCTTCAGTAAGCTTGCGAACGGCCATAGGTGCGTCCTCACCTAAATAGAGGCCGCCCAGGCTTCCGGTGATATGAGGGAAGTGATTGAAGACACGGCCTCCATATGCCAGAAGAGGTGCCTTGCCTTCTCGTTGCTCCATCTCATCAAGACGCTTGCGCAGGTTGTATAGGGAAGATGCCGTCTCAGAACGGGTGGAAGATATGCAGACGACATCCGGCTTGAGAGCATGCACCATGCCCATCAGGCTGTCGAGCGGCACATTCTGGCCCAGGTAGACCACTCGGAAGCCGGAGCGTCGCAGGAAGAGCGACAGTAACATCGCACCCAGCTCGTGCAACTCGTCGGGTGCGCAGGCAACGATGGCAAAGGAGCCATACGAGTTATAGGGGCTGTTGTGGAAAAGGTTCTCCAGGCGGGCGCGTACAAAGGCGGACGCGAAGTGCTCCACCGCCACCGAGATTTCGTCCGCCAGCCACGCCTCACCTATCTGCACGAGCACCGGCTGCATCATCTGCATGCACACATCTTCGACGCTGTAGAGGCTGAGGGCCTCGCTCAGAATCTCGCCCGCCTTCGACTCGTCCACGTACTTGAAGGCATCGAACAGTTCGGCGCGCAGGACATCGAAAGACCTGACAGGTGCGTCGGGGGGCTGCTGAGAAAAGGACATGGGTGCGTGACTTCTGGTCTGCGAAGCCAGAGGTCCGTCTGCAGGGCTGCTATCGTGCGGCAATTCGGCTGGATCGCCGCCCATATGGCGCAGCATTTCACAAGCGCTACTGATGGACAAACCCTCCTCAAGCTTCGACTTCAGCCACAGAATAATATCCACATCGCGCTGAGAATAGAGACGGTAGCCGCTACCTGTGCGCTGGGGCACGATGACATTATACCGGCTTTCCCAGCGGCGCAAGGTGTCGGCAGGCACGCCTGTGAGACGCGCGACCGCTTTTATGTTGTATACAGGGGCATCCAATCGAGAATCCAAAACAGGCATCATTATCACTCCCCCAACCAGTGCTCTCACTATACGGCACAGTTCAGGGTTTGTCAATAGTTTGCCTAGACTTGGAATGATGCGCTTTACGTGTCACATAAAGCGGCTTACCCGAGTTGGATGCTCCTTGTCCGGCAACCTTCTCCAGCAAGCCGCTTTACGTGTCACGCTTTACGCGTTATAAGATAAACCTGCTCAGGTCCTCATCACCGGCGATCTTCTTCACGCGGCTGTCCACATAGGCGGCGTCTACCGTAACTGTGGTGCCGGACTCCTCATCTGCGCTGAAGGCCAGTTCTTCCAGAACCTGCTCCATGATCGTGTGTAAGCGGCGAGCGCCTATATCTTCCACACGCTCGTTCAGTTCAGTGGCTAGTCGGGCGATACGCGCGGTTCCGTCCTCGCTGAATTGAAGGGCAACACCCTCTGTCTGCATCAGGGCGGTATATTGGCGGGTCAGGGCGTTCTCGGGTTGGGTGAGGATAGCTTGCAGAGCCTTTTCGTCAAGACTTTCAAGTTCGACGCGAAGAGGGAAGCGACCCTGAAGCTCCGGTATGAGATCGGACGGCTTGGAGCTGTGGAACGCACCGGCTGCGATGAACAGTATGTGGTCCGTCTTGACGGGTCCATACCGCGTATGCACCGTAGAGCCTTCGACAATAGGAAGCAGGTCACGCTGCACGCCTTCTCCGGAGACATCTGGGCCAGTGTCCATGGCCGAGCCGGTGATCTTGTCTATCTCGTCAATAAACACCACACCATGCTGTTCAGCGCGGCGCGTGGCGCTCTCCACGAGAGTGTCCATATCGAGCAGCTTGTGAGCCTCCTCGTCGGCCAGCAGCCGCTTTGCCTCGCGCACTGATACCTTACGCATCCGCTAGCGCCCCAGGCCGTTCAGGCTCGACTGCATCGAGCGATAGCCGTCTATGAAGTCCGCAAACGACTCGGTCATCTCTTCAGCCGACATGCCAGGAGAGAATTCGAGCACCCCGCCAAGATCGTCATTATCCATGCCGATATCACTGAGGTCAATTTCGATCTGCTCCTCGTCTAACTTGTGCTCGGCCAGCAAGCGCGCCACTTTGCGACGCTGCACCTTGAGAGCGCGCTCCGACACCTCGGAAGTTGGCGAGGCGGCAGGGCGGATGTCGCTGTCTAGCGTCGTGGTAATCGTGGCTGCGCTGCCGCCCTCGATCTGTGCGGGCAGGGCGAGGGCGGGGCCACCACCCTGTGCCTGCGCCTGTATGCGCGTGCGAGACTTGCGGGCCAGTTTGGATTGCAAGTCGGTGCGCTGCTCCATTATATAGTTGATGATGCGCTCGTTAGCCATCGACTCGGCCTCGTCGCGTACAGCGGCGATACGCTGGTCGTGCTCCAGGTTGAAAGCCGTCTCCACCAGGTCACGCACAATCGACTCGACATCGCGGCCCACGTAGCCTACCTCGGTAAACTTGGTGGCCTCCACTTTGAGGAAAGGCGCATCAATTAGCTTTGCGACGCGGCGGGCGATCTCGGTCTTGCCGACGCCGGTGGGGCCGATAAGCATCAAGTTCTTGGGAGTGATTTCATCGCGCATCCCTTCGGGCACCAACTGGCGGCGCACTCGATTGCGCAGGGCAATAGATATGGCTCGCTTGGCAGAGTGCTGCCCAATGATAAACTTGTCAAGCTCCGCCACTATCTGGCGGGGTGTGAGGTCTTGCATTCTGTTACCTCTCTGGGTATGAAGTTCCGAGTCGAAAGTTCAAAGTTATGCGGTCTCTTCACTTTCGACTTTCGACTCGGAACTCTCAACTAAAAAATAAGTAATGATGTTAGTATTCGTATATATATCCAGGTCACCGGCTATTTGCAGAGCGGCTCGGGCTATCGCGTCGGCGGACAAATCGGTATGAGCCAGCAGAGCACGGGCCGCAGCAAGCGCATATGATCCCCCCGAGCCGATGGCAACTGCGCCGTCGTCCGGTTCTATTACTTCACCTTCACCTGACAGAATAAGTAACTGGGAGGGGTCGGCCACGATAAGCTGGGCTTCCAAGCGGCGCAGATAGCGGTCCGTGCGCCACTCTTTAGCCAGTTCCACCGACGACTTGCGGAGGTTGCCTTTGTTGCGCTCCAGTTGGCCTTCGAACTTGTCGAAGAGGGTCAGCGCGTCGGCCACAGCGCCTGCAAACCCCGCCAACACGCGGTCTTTATACAGCTTACGTATCTTGCGCGCCGAGTGTTTCATGACGACATCACCAATGGTGACTTGTCCATCCCCGGCCATTGCCACGGTATTGCCGCGCCGCACCGCGAGTATAGTAGTGCTTATTATCATATTGTTAGAGTGCCTCTGTCTTAATTATACATGGATGAGGGGGTGACTCCAAATGTGGATAACGGAGGGGCGGGTGGTGGGCGATGGGAGCGTGGTACGGATAATGCCGGTAATAGGCGAGGGCATATCATAACCCCACATGTATACAGAAGGAGAACACAATTAATGGCAACCCGAACCACAAGTAAAACTGACAAAGCGAGCCAGAACGGCGACGGCGCAAAAGAGGCCCAGCCGCTCTTGAACCAGCGTGGACACGAAATTCAGCCATACGGCACCCTGCGCAACCTACCTATCGGCCTGCCCGACGAAGCACGCTCGCAGAGCTGCGAATTACTGAACCAGGTGTTGGCCGATACTATTATCCTGTACAACTTGTACAAGAAGAGCCACTGGCAAGTAGCCGGGCACACTTTTTACCAGCTTCACCTGCTGTTTGACAAACATGCCGGTGAGCAGCTAGAGCTTGTGGACTTGGTCGCCGAGCGCGTGCAAAGCCTGGGAGGCATAGCCATTGGCGACCCGCGCCATGTCGCAGAGATCACCAAGATCGGCCGCCCGCCCAATGGTGCCGAGGAAGTGCCAGTTATAATATCGCGCTTGCTGAACGCTCACGAGACGATCATTAAAGAGGTGCGCGAGGCTATTGATGCCACTGAGGAGAGCAAAGACTGGGGATCCAACGACCTGCTCATGAGCGAAGTCCTGCGCACCAACGAGCTGCAAGTCTGGTTCGTGGCCGAGCACGTGGTGGATACGCCAGTAGTGAAGAGCTAGGGGTCAGAGGTTGGGGGTCAGGGGTTAGTAGTTTTGAGTTCTGAGTTATGAATTAGTAGACGAAGACGCTTCCTAAACTTTGCGCGTTCCTTCGGCTTCGCTCCATGCAGGCTCTTTTGTGCCTTTGTGTTTCCGTCTCCTCTGGGCTTCTGACCACTGCTCTTGGCTCCTCATGCGCTTGCAAACCCCCACCAATCTTGCTATAATATCGTGCGCGGGCGTATAGCTCAGTTGGTTAGAGCGCACGGTTCACATCCGTGAGGTCAGAGGTTCGAGTCCTCTTATGCCCACTCCGCACAAGCCCCGCAACGGGGCTTTTTTATTCTCACAATCCCTATCGTGGTATTATGCCTCCATGAGACGTTTCCTTCCACGGCTCCTTCTACTGGCTATCCTGCTCCTGACGCTGCCAGGCTGCAATTCTACGGGTCTGGCCACACAGACGCCCATGCAACTCACTGCCACGACTGCATCTTTGCCCACCGAAGCGCCAACGCAAATAGCGCCCACCAGCACCATCGAGCACAACGTTACCCCCATTGACGTACCGGCCACTGTCACATCACAGATTGCCACCGAAGCCACCTCAACTGCAGAGCCAACCGGCACCTCGACAATCGAGATACTTCCTCCCACTGCACAACTCGCCACGCACACGCCGCAACGCTCCTCGCTCACACCTGTGCCTACCGTCACTCCGCGACCCCAACCCAGCCGCACACCCACAGGGGAGAGCCTGAAGACCCCAGGTGACGAGACCATGACACCCACCGCATCGGCAACAGCAAGCCTCACGCCTGCGACCTCTGCCGCCGAG
>JBBSIK010000208.1:0-5896 GCA_038232115.1 Chloroflexia bacterium | reverse complement strand
GGGGCTGCTATTGCTACTGTTCAGGATTATACCTCTCGATTTCTTCAATCTTCGCTTCTGGCTCTACCTATGGCTGCTCGCAACCGTTGCATCGGCTGGGTACTTTGCGTATTGGTACCGCACCGTATACCCCAAAGAGGTCGCTCGCTACCAGAAGACTCAGCGCGCTCGCCAGTACATGCCGGGATCAGCCAAAGCCGCAGGTCGCACCACCACAAGCCGCTCCACCAGCATCACAACTGCTAAAAAGACTACAGCCGCACCTACCCAGCGTACTACTGCATCAGGATCGACCAAGAAGCGCAAGAAAGGGTAGAGAGAAAATCAGATCAGCCATAGTTGTATAGGCGACCAGAACGCCGTTAACCACATCTCGATGTATACTTCTCGAAGGGGTAGTCACCGGACTACCCCTTCTGCTTGCCCCAGCCTCCACGTATAAGCTTTGTACCGTTGAACGAACGGTAGTGAGCTGGAATGTGCAACTCTTCCCTTGTACATATCGTTATATTGTAAACTGGCCAAAAGAGATCAGGGAAAGTCACCAGGAGAAGTCTCGTAAATGCTTCAGCATCCTATTTTGCTTAGGGCCTTTCGTGCGTCGCTAGTCACACCGCTAGCCGTGCTGGTCGTATTCGTCACGGCTTGTGGCCCCGCGCCGCACAGGCCAGTACCCACTGATACCGTCATTCCGGCGACCACAGGCACTCCTGAAATAACCGCTATCGTCGCTACGATAGGTACACCGGGCACAACCAATACACCTGCCACTAGCACGCCCCAGGTCACAGCCACACCGAAACCGCCTACCACCACGCCCACCAGTACAGCCACTCCCGCAAGCACTTCCACGCCCACACAGACAGCCACCAGCACTCCATCTCCCACACAGGCCGTGCTCGACTACACCTGGACGCGGGTAGGCCTCACCGGCACGAACCTCACCAGTATGTCACTGCTGCCGGGTGGCGGCAACACAGTGTTGGTCGGCGGACCAAAAGGCGTGTGGACAGGCAGCTATAACTACACCCAGTGGATCAGTCACACTGTCAAGCTGGGCGGGCAGGCCGTGGATGCCACTATCGCAAGCCCGCAAATGCTGTATGTTGTCAGCCACACGGGTTGCGCCAGTGGCCTGCCTATCACCGATTTGCGCTCTACGGATGGCGGGAAGACGTGGCAGGAAATGCCCGGCCTCAACGCCATAGCAATAGTCGCTGCGAGCGGCACGGAAGCCTATGCAGCCACATGCAGCGACGTTCAAAGGACCAACGATGCGGGCGCTACCTGGACAAAACTGCCCAACCTCCATGTGCCAAACTACGATCCAACTTCGATGGCAGTCAGCCCTGACGGCAAGATGATCTTCGTGGCGTCTATCAGCGAAGGGGGCACGGGCCGCATCTTACGCAGCACCGATGGCGGCAATAGCGCTACTGAGATCACTCCTAAAGTGGCCGAAGGGCAAGATTTCGTGTTACCCGCCAACCTCACTTTCGTACCAGGGTCCGAGGGACGCCCACAGGAAGGCGGCCTCTATATGACCAGCTACCAGGGTATCTGGTTCCTCCCGGAAGAAAGCAACGACTGGAAGTTGCTCAATAGGCCGCTCTCGGTGGGCGGGGACCGCGCCGACTACAACTGGCTCACCACCCTGTTCGTAGACACCGCGTACAGCCCCGACTACAACAAGCCCGGCGCTATCATCTACACGGCCAGAGCAAAACCCGGAGACAAGGGCCTGACTAATCTCGGCACCTTCCGCTCAATAGACGGCGGCCAGACATGGGCCACGCTCGGTAAGGGGCTAGAGGGCAAAGCTGTCAACAGCATAGTGCTCGCGCCACACGACCCGGCAGCCAAACCCGGCATGGTGGAAACACTTCTAGCGGCCACGAATGATGGCGTGTGGGCTATTCCTCTGCCTCCGTCATTCCGTTAGCATGCGCTTGCAACCTGTCAGTCATTCGTACTGGAAGTAAGGCCCTGTCATGCTGAGCGAAGAATCAGTCGCTCAGGTTACCAGCATCAGCGATTCTTCAGCACGATGGACAGTACGCCAGCGAAGAAGATCACCTGAGCGGCAATGGCCCCTGCAAGCAGGAAAAGGGTAGCAGCCCGTTCTCTAAGGAGGGCCCAGCGTGCGACGATGCTGTTGAACAGCCAGACGCCAAGCGCGAACAGAGGCAGGCTCAATAGTTCCGTCGGATCGCCGATCCTATCCACAACAGCCTGAGAGTTCCAGTGTAGCGCCACGCGCACCGGCAAGTCTGCATAGGCAAGCGCCAGGTAGGCCCAGATGAGCAGATTTATCCCCAATCCCACCAGGAAAAGCGTCCTCACGGCGCGATCCGACCATAGGCCCGCACCCCAAGCAGCCAGCCTCGAAGGAGAAGCCAGGGGAGGTACCGTATCAACAGGGACATCTTTAGGGGCATCTTTCGACGCAAGCCTGGTGTTTAGCTGCCGGACGAACTCGCTCTGGTTACGCGGAGAAAGGCCGTAAGCCATGCCATGTGTGACAACAAACACCTGTTGAGCGGCGGGCAGATTAGCTATGGAAAAGACGCGCCCCAGTTGGGCGCTGCGCCCCTCGCCCACGATGTAGCCAGGCAACAAGGCAGAGGCCCCCTGCCAGCGCACAATCACCGATTTGTCGTCTATCGCGTCTCCTGCGCCATGCACTTCAGTGATCAGACTGTAAGGTATCTGCAAGTGCTTGAAGCCACATCGCATGAGCAGGAAACCAGGTTCCAACGAATATGCCATACTGAAGGCGCACCATGCAAGATAGATACCCATCCCGGCAAGCACTAGCGAAAGGAACAGCGCCACACCGAGCAGAAAAACACCACCGTCATACTGGACAAGCAGTACACGCGCTGTGAAATGCCCCCACAACCAGGCCGTCAACAGGAGTGACAGCACGGGTATAAGCGGCAGTAAATAGCGGCCAGCAGTTGGTTGGGAGCGCCACGTCATAACGAGTGAAACGTTGAAAGTGAAAGGCCAAAACGCTGAAAGTGCGCCGGGCATCCTTTCAGCTTTTGACCTTTCACTTTCAACTACGAAGCGACCGCCAGAGGCTCTTTCTGGCCGAAATGGGAGACTTCGGTGTGTACGGGGGCGCACCAGTGAGAGTACTTGGGTATGTTGCCGCGGACTACGTCGAAGTAGAGGGTCTGGAGTGCGCGGCCCAGTTCGCCTACGCCGCCATTGCCTATCTGCCGGTGGTCCACGGAGCCAACGGGGGCGATTTGCGCGCCCGTGCCACAGAGGATCAGCTCGTCGCACACGTAGAGTTCGGTACGGTCAATTTCACGCTCTACGACCGGCACACGTAGCTCATCGCGCAGCAGGGTTATGATCGTAGCGCGGGTAATACCTTCGAGAATATTAGAGGTGACGGGCGGCGTGTAGACAGTGCCTCCGCGCAGCATGAACAGGTTCTCGGCGGAGCCTTCCGACACGTGACCGCCGGCGTCGAGCATGATCGCCTCATCGAAGCCGTTCATCATCGCCTCGCTCTTAGCGAACGCCGAATTCACATACGCGCCCGTGATCTTGGCACGCGCCGGGATCATGTTGTCGTCCACGCGCTTCCATGACGACACACCTACTTTAAGCGCACGGTCAATGTCAATGTAGTTGCCAAACGGCTGCACAGTTATGTAAAGGTCATCGCGTAGATTGTGGAGCCTCACGCCGATGACCTCATCGGCCTTGTACATCATCGGCCTGATATAGGCGTCGGTGTAGATGCCGCTCGCTCTGAGCAGTTCCGTCGTCCTGTCTGTCAGTGTCTGCGGCGTATCCGGTAGAGTCATCAACAAGACCTTAGAAGAGTTCTGCAGGCGTTCGTAGTGTTCGACGGCACGGAAGATATAAAGCTGCCCGTGATCTTCATTGAAATAAGCCCGAATACCCTCAAAGCAGCCCGTACCGTAGCTAAAGGCGTGCGTCAATATGCCTATTTTCGCCTCGCTCAGAGGCATAACCTTGCCCTCAAAGTAGCAAAGGAGCGGCAATTCATTGTGCATCTTTATCTCTCCTCATCGTAGGAAACGACGTCGGACCTCTTTGTCCGGGCCGTGGGTGGTTACGCGCCACCTTGCCCAAATTATAACACAATCTAGCGCGGGTGACGGTCTTGCGTATTGTCGTACAGCAATAGCACCACGCAAGAGACAGAAAAGACAGAGTTAGTTAGCAGGTGGCACGTCAACGCGTTACACTTTCAGTTACTGTCCTACAAACTGTGGGCGAGTTTTAATTCCCACCAGAGGGCCAAAAACGCCTAGACTCTTGAGGATGTTGCCCCACCAGCAGCCGATTCTCGAGCCAGATTCATGATATGTCTCCCACTATTATGTCAACCCACCGCCTATGGAACAGTTACCACTTTCACGGGTGACGCAAAGACGTGTATGTAGCAAGCAACAGTACCAAATAGCATAGTGTACCAAATAGCATAGTGTCATTCCGAACGTAGTGAGGAATTGGGTGGTCGTCGTACTCAATTACAATCTTGCCACTCACTTTCTCTAATTCAGCACTGTCGCATACCTACCCGATTCCTCACTCCGTTCGGAATGACACTATACTGGTGGGGTATTCAACTCCTACTAAGAACCACTTTGCAGCAGCCCTGTTTACACTTTACTTGCTTACTTGCTGCGAGCATTACCTATACGGTATAGTAGATTATGGGAAAATATGCACCACTTGCTAAACGCATCAAAGAACTACGTCAGGTGGCGGATTTCACGCAGCAAGATCTCAGCCAGGCGAGCGGGCTCAGCAGATCGTACATCTCCAGGCTCGAAATGGGCGATATAGCCTTACCCTCAAGGGACAAGGTACGCGCACTTGCCGCCGCCCTCGATGCAACTCTGGACGACCTGTTGCAAGCAGCAGGCTTCCTCGATAACTTGACCGACGTGTCCGACCTGCCCGATATCAAGGCATATCTGCGGCGCAAGTATGGCATATGCACCCCTCAGGTGCTGCAAGCCATCGAAACCATAGTCACGAGCGTGCAGGCGTTAGAACCAGGCAATAATCTCTCCGCCGCCGACATTGAAGATAGGCAGGAGCCGAGCTTAATCGCCGGCAGTGCTGGCAGTTAGCACGGCCAGCATATGCGCACAGGCAAGTAGTAGCCCAACGATACTACCAACATAGCACGAGGCGTAGTACCAGCTGGTGGCGGAGAAAGTACCTTTCTCCCATATGCAGCGAACCGCCCATGCGATAATATAATGACAGAAGAAGAGTAAAGAGTGCTAAATCCTGCTCCTCCTGGTTCAAAAAGGCTCCGAAAAGGGCCTTTTTTCTTTTTAACTTACGAACTGCGGGCTAATGGTGCGTGATTTCAATCTCAGCCTGGCGTCGCAAGAGCGATCCGCTTTATTCGTTGTTGCACTCGGCAGCTAAGGGTATAACAGATCATATTCAGTCCTCACCCGACGCCGCCACGATGAACTCAACGCTTACAGGGTCGGGTGCACCCAGGGCTATGCTCCGTGCGCCCGGCGAGCACCCGCCGACGATTAGCCGGAAGCGGCCCGGAGCCACATACGGAACTCCATTCCTATCAGCCAATGCCATGCGTTCGACCGGAATCTGGAACGTGAGTGTTTGCCGCTCACCTGCGCGTAGTGGCACACGGCGGAAGGCGGCCAGGCTGCTGATCGGTGCATAGTCTGTGCCCGGCGCGCTCAGGTAGACCTGCACCACCTCCTCGGCGTCCATCGAGCCGATATTAGCCAGCGTCACGTTGGTCGCCAGAATTTCCCGGCAACTACACGCTCGCGCTCCAGACGTAGATCGCTGTAGGCGAAGCGGATGTAGCTCAGGCCGAAGCCGAACGGGTAGGGCGGCTCGGCGGTTGCGT
>JBBSIK010000207.1:0-5906 GCA_038232115.1 Chloroflexia bacterium | reverse complement strand
CGCCAGCCGTTGATGTAGATATGCGGCAAGATGTCGCCACCCTGCATGTTTACCCGCAGACCGCCCTCCGCGGGCCGCTCCCAGGTTAGCCGCTTCTTCCACAATGAGTAGACAAGTTCGGGCTTGCCGTCCGCGTTCGCATCGCCCACGGTGTAGCCCGTAACGCGCCAATCCGGATCGCTCGCCCAGACCGTGCGCCAGGCTCCACCTGTCTGCAACTCTTTCACGGCCAGCGTGCCATCCTGCAATTGCACTCGCGTTGGCCCCGGTAGACCCAGATTCTCCAGCGACTCGCGGTTAGCCAGTGCATCATCCTGCTTGTAGGCAAGAGCGATACCCGGCGCACTCTGCGACGCGTCCCACAAGGCGCGCCACCGAAGCGTAGAGGGAGTGCTGAGTGATGCCCTGGCAAGGGTCGGCTGGCCGTAGGCATCATCGACCACGCGCATGCTGTAGTTGGCGTTAGTCTGTATCTCCATAGGGATCAGGCGCGCACTCTTCACACCGGCGCGATCAAGGAAACAATCGAGGGCCAGCCCCTGACGCGTTTGAGCGTTGGTCATCTGATCGAAAAGCGCATTACCCAATGAGTAAGCCACCACGGTTGATTGGTTGGGCGCACCGTGTGGTGCCAGCACAAGGCCCTGAGCGACGTGCGGGTGCGCGCCCACCACTAGGTTGGCCCCCGCCTCGGAAGCGAGCCTGGAAAGCTCCAACTGCCCGGCGTCCGGCTGGCCTGCATACTCAGTGCCCCAGTGTATTATCACGACCAGAGCATCAGCTTGCGATCTTGCCATGCCGATTTCGCGTGTGAAACGAGCTTTATCGGAGGCATTCACTGGATTTACATAGGCTATGCCCACGGGCAATGCAGAGTTGCGCATGGCAGCCTCCGACAGATTGTTGGGCCGTATAGCAGTGTACGCCAGGAACGCGATCCTCAACCCGCGTACCTCACGTATAACCGCCGTCTGGCCGCCACGCACATCTGTCGTACCCAGCGCCCCTATATTGTTTGCTCGCAAAGCAGCCAGCGTAGATTTGAGGCCATCTTGTCCGGCGTCAAGACTGTGATTGTTCGCCACCGATAGCAGATCAAATCCGGCCCTCGACAGAGCAGGCACAGAGCGTATGTCACCTGTCAGGTTGAGTTCGTTAGGCGAAGGTGCGGGAATGCTGCGGGTGCCTGGGGCCACAACGGGTCCTTCGAGGTTGCCTATAGCCAGGTCGGCGCTCTGCAAAAACGACTTTACATCCCCAAATGGAGCGTCATACCCACGCGCCCGTAGTGCCGCCCCCACATATCTACCCACCATGAGATCGCCTACAAAGACAAGATGCACCTCACTGAGGCTATCGGGCGCGCTACTGAGGGTCGCTCTGCTCGCATGAGTGAGAGGGGCTGTCAAAGTAGCAATAACTAGGGCCAGGATAACTGCATATCGCATAGAGACCTCGCACTTTCACCGGCTCTGGTACTCGCTGCCCCAAACCACGCACTATGCAGCGAAGATGCAACCGGTCGGTACTCCTATTGTACCTTGCCACGCCATCAAGATGCAGGGCAGATCAGATTATAAGCGATAGAACGTTCGTAGTAGAAGTTAGTAAAGAACCCCTACCGTAAAACTTTACGCATTCTTCACACTCTTCGGCGCGCTCAGGGCACGCTTTGCGTTTCCGTTCTCCTAACTTGTTACTCTCTACGATTCTGTACCCCAACTCCGAACACTTAAGGTTACAGCATGCACCTCCTTGAGCATCCATGAACAAAAAGTGTACAATGGGAATAGGTCGTACAACAGACCCATTCCCATTGAAGGAGCGCACGAATGAAAATCATCAAATCAAGTGAACTAAAGACTCACCTTTATGACTTTCTTCGAGAAGTCCGGGAAGGTGAAGTTATAGAAGTAACACACAGAGGAGAGCCAGTAGCGCGGCTGTCACCCATTCGGCGTATCCCACAACTAAGTGGTGAAGAGATACGCGCGGTTATTCGCAGCATAGACGAACTAGCAGATGAGATAACCAGGGATTGGCCGGAAGACGTAAACGTAGCGGATGCTATAGCCGAGGCAAGACGCTAGTGGCAGGGGCGGGCTTGCAGGCTGTACAGAGTACATCCATAATCTATCAGGCGGTAGTAATCGACACGAGCGCCTGGGTGAGCAGGCTCATTACAACAGACAGCAACCACGTCAAAGCGCGCGTCTGGTTAGACAACTTCATGTTACGCGGCGGAGTGCTCATAGCGCCTACACTATTTGCCACGGAAGTAGGCGCAAATATGTCACGCATTACTGGCAAAACCCACAGGGGTCGGGCCGCCGTGGTGCAGATTTACACCTTGCCGATAATGACCCTTGTACCTATGGATCAGGCACTTGTAGACGAAGCAACAGATATAGGTATCGCCTTCGCGATTAAAGCATCCGACGCTTTTTTTGTTGCCATAGCCAAGCGACTCGGCCTCCCGCTTGTTACCTTCGATAGGGACCAGTTGAGCCGCCCAGCGAGCATCATTACGGCCATCCAACCCTGAGCCAATAGCAAGGGGAAGGTCCATATCCTTGTATAGTGGAAATTGCTCTACCTCAACTCTGAGTATTTACCCTCAACACGCCCACATTGCGCATGAGTGCCCGATTGTTGTAGAATGAGCAGCGCGTATTGCACCATCCGACTCATTTCTGCTTACAATCCATTTCACAGAATTAGGCTACCGGCTATAGAAAGGGCAGCACAATACCATGGCTTCTGAGCCGTCTACACCCCACGATCATAATGGCGAAAGTAACGGCGGCCAGGGACAAAGCTCATCCCTTACCATGCCGGTGCTGGTTGACTTTCAGCTTGAAGACCCCTTCATAAGCCGCATCGAGGAGGTTGATCCTCGCGTGCGTGTGCAAAGGACGTTCCAGCGTACTAACGAAGGCGGCGAAGTCACCACGCTGGAAAATTGGAACAGGGCTGACGAGGCTACAGTGGACCGCATGTTGGCCGAGGCCGAAGTGCTGTTCGCGTTCAACTTCCCCGTCGAGTGGTTGCAAAAAGCGCCGCGCCTTAAGTGGGTGCAACTGGCGAGCGCAGGATCCGATACGCTACAGCGCGCAGGCGTGTTCGACCGTCGCCTCGATCTCATTCTCACCACCTCCAGCGGCGTACACGAGGTGCCCATTTCCGAGCATATACTCGCGGGCATACTTTATTTCGCGCGCCGCTTCAATATCGCCGTCGGGAACCAGCCCCAGCATAAGTGGCAGCGTTATCAGGCCGGTGAAGCATACGGCAGGACGGCGCTCCTGATCGGCTACGGCCCTATTGCCCGGCGAACGGCGAGCCTGTGTAAGGCGCACGGCATGCGCGTACTCGTGGTGCGAGCCTCTATTTCCGAGCAACAGCCTGGCGACGATCTGGTGGACCGCTACTATCCTAACGCGCAATTAGACGATGCCATCGCCCAGAGTGACTATATAATAGTCGCCGCGCCACGCACGCCCTCTACTGAGGGGATCATCGGGCAAACACAGTTCGCCGCTATGAAGCCGACCGCCGTGCTAATCAATATCAGCCGGGGCGCGCTTGTAGACGAAGATGCGATGATAGCCGCCCTCAGAGATGGGAAGATAGCGGGAGCGGGGCTAGACGTGTTCAAGCAGGAGCCTCTGCCCGAAAGCAGCCCATTGTGGGACATGCCCAACGTCCTCATCACGCCCCACAACTCCGGCTCTAACCCCCACTACAACGAACGAGCCACCACCATATTTGCCGACAACCTTGCGCGTTACCTGAAAGACGAACCGTTGAGAAACAGAGTAGACAGGGAGAGAGGATACTGACAAATAAAACGTTTCAGAGCCACGTTTCACGCACCATGGCACGCACATATATCGCATTCGACCTCGAAGCCACAGGCATGCAGCCGGATAGGGACGAGGTAATAGAGATAGGGGCAGTCAAGTTCCGCGACGGTGAGATAATAGACCGTTGGGAGAGCTTTGTGCGCCCTTCGCAGCCCATCCCTTACAAGGTGCAACAGCTCACCGGCATCAAGCCTGTAGATGTGGCACGCGCGCCGCAGATCGCCCAGGTAGCGCCCGCTTTCGTCCGCTTCGTGGGCGACTCGCCGGTCATCGGGCAGTCGGTCGAGCTTGACCTTGCGATGCTGGCCCGTCACGGCGTGCATCTCAAGAATGCGCACTGGGACACATTCGAGCTTGCTACCCTGCTCGTGCCGGAGGCCGCCGTGTACAACCTGCGCGCGGTAGCCGCCAAGCTTGGCATAGACCCAGAAGAGATGCGCGCTCACAGGGCCACAGCCGATGCCGAACTGACTATGTGTGTCTTTCTAAAGCTGCGCGAGCGTATCGAAGAGTTGCCGCTAGAGGTGCTCAGCGAGATAGGCAAAGCCACCAACAGGAGCGACTGGCCCCTGCGCCTGCTATTCCAGGAAGTCGAGCACGAAAAGGCCAGTGTGGCGTTCTCCTCCAGCATGGGTTCTTCTATACGCGCGCAGTTGCAGGCCAAAGGGCTTTCCGACGCCGAACTGGACGTGGGTATCCCGCGCCCTCCTGGCGGTGATACGCAGTACGCGCCCGTAGCCACCGGCTTCGAGGGCAAGTACCCGGTTGACCATACCGAACTAGAGAACATCCTCAAGCCGGGCGGCGCGATGTCGAAAGCCTTCCCAGGCTACGAGTTCCGCCCTCAGCAGTTGGAAATGTCGAAGGCCGTGGCGAGCGCACTTAACAAAGGCCACCATCTCATCGTGGAAGCGGGCACCGGCACCGGCAAGAGCGTAGGCTACTTGCTGCCCGCCATCCTGTACGCGCTGCGAACGGGTGAGCAGGTAGTCGTCTCTACCAACACCATCAACTTGCAGGACCAGCTTTTCACGAAAGACCTGCCTCTCTTGCACCGCGTGCTGGAGGGTACGCCGCCAGAAAAGAAAAAAGGCAAGAACGGCAGTAATCCCGATGCGGTCATATCTGAGCCATTTCATGCCGCGCTCCTGAAGGGCAAAGGCAACTACATTTGCTTGCGGCGCTGGTATCAGTTCAGGCGTAACGTGCCCTCTTCCGTCGAGCAATTGCGCGTGATGGTGAAGGTGATGATCTGGTTGCCGCAGACCAATAGCGGCGACCGTAACGAATTGCTCCTGCTCAATGAGGAAAACGACGTGTGGGGGCAGGTCAAAGTAACTGAAGAGGGCTGCCCGCTCTATGAATGCCGCATAAAACAGAAAGGGCTGTGCTTTTTCGACCGTGCGCGTCGCGCTGCATATGGCGCTAACATAATAGTGGTGAACCATGCGCTCCTGCTGGCCGACCTTGCCATGGGTGGAGGCGTGCTGCCCGAATACGGCCATCTCATCATAGACGAGGCTCACAACCTGGAGGACGAGGCTACCGACGCGCTCGGCTTCACGGTGGACAGGCGCTCGCTAACCAGGCTGCTCGATAGCCTGAGCACAGGTTCCGGCTCGCGCACCAGAGACGATGATTTCCTCACCGCCCTTCGTAACGCTCTGGCGTCCGAGATCGACAAGGGACTCAAGGGCAAGGGCGGCGGCAGGATAGAGGCCGGGGCCACGCGCAACATGCTCACCGGTGTGGACGACGTAATTACGCGCATCCGTCCTTCCATCGAGCGCGCCCGGCAGTCGGGCAGCGATCTCTTCGGCAACCTCATCTCGGTGCTGGAAGTGTACCAGGACGAGCAGAACGTGTACGACCTGCGCCAGCGCATCACCGACCCAGTGCGTCGCCACCCCGCCTGGGGCCAGATCGAGATTATATGGGACAATCTGGGACTACAGCTCAAAGAGATAGAAGATGGCCTGGGCCGCATTAGCACGATATTGGGTGACCTGAACTGGGATTCGATGCCACACACCAGCGATG
>JBBSIK010000206.1:0-5916 GCA_038232115.1 Chloroflexia bacterium | reverse complement strand
CGCCCGCTCCCTATTCGCCCTATAACCTTGGCCCTCGGCAGCGCGCCGACTACGCCAACCTGGACTACATACTGGTGGACCCAAAGAACACAGCTCTGAACTCCGACGACAACCTCGTGAACGGGGAGAAGGCGCTCGACCTGGTGCGGAAGCTACCCAGCTGGAAGTTGGTGGCATCCAAGCAGGGCATAGAGTTATACGGGCGCAAATAAAGCGCGAACTGCCTGCTGTGCTATAATTAAGCAGAACAGAACCAATCTGCACTAGAATCGGATAAGAAGAAAATTATGACTGACGATTACCAGCCGGTGGAGCCGATTTCGGTGGTTGCCGACGAGGCGAGTAACTCGCTTTCGATAACGTGGAGCGACGGTCGCTTAACTGAGTACCCTATAGAGTGGCTGCGCTGGCAGTGCCCGTGTGCGCTGTGCAAGGGCGAGATGGGTATGCCTGGCCGCCTGGAGTTCACGAAGTCGCTCACACCCGACGAGACGCGCCTTGAGAACGTACAACCTATAGGCCGCTATGCCATCATGCCTTTCTGGGGCGACGGTCACCATGACGGCATGTTCACATACGATTGGCTCCGCAACAATTCTCAGGACAAGGAGACACTGGCGCAGCAGGGTATTTAGTACGACCTCTGACCGAATCTCCTCTATGACAAAGTTTTGGCAACAGATACCCCTCTCACACAACCTGAACTCGCCAAACCGTCCTCGGACCCCGAACTTGAGGCCCGCATTGTCGTGGCCATAGAGCCGTGGCTGGCGCACATGACCTGGCGCTCGGATTTCGCCGGTTGGCGTGAACGCCGTATGTGGCAGGAAAACCATCAGGAAGGCAATCTCAAAGACGTTCGCAAGGCGCTCGGCACAGCAGTGAAAGGCAAGGTGCTGTTCGATCTGGGGGCCGGTATGGGCGGCCTCTCGGTGGCGTTGCTGCGCGAATACGGCGAGCGGGGCTTGCGTCTACAGGCGTCCGACTATAATCCCGACTATTGTAACATTGCCCGATTGAGGGCGCGCCGCTACGGCTTTGACCTGCCCATCACCGTCGCTGCCGGCGAGCAGTTGCCTTATGCCGACGATCTGTTTGACGTTGTAGTATGCCTGGACGTACTGGAGCATGTGCAGAGCGCGGAAGCGGTGCTGTCGGAGATATACCGGGTGCTCAAGCCGGGCGGGGTTGCGTTGACTACAGTGCCCAACCGTCATGCCTTCCGCGACCCGCATTATCATATGCCGCTCATTAACTGGCTGCCACGCGCCTGGGCGGAAAAGATCGTGGAGCGCGCGGGGAGGTCGAAGCGAGACGCCCTCTTGCAGGACCGGCAGGTGCTTTCGGAGTTGAACACCTACTCGTGGGGCGACTTTGCGAAATTAGCATACGAGGTAGGATTCCGGGTGCGCGACCAGGTGCGCCACCGTATCAATTGGGGCGAGATCAGGCAGTTACACGGCTGGCGCAGGCAAATGCTCGGGCTGCTGAGACGTTCGGGGCTGGTGGACCCACTCTACCGACTTTATCGCTACGGCTGGCAGGGTACATACCAGATAATGCTGGTCAAACCTAGGTGAAGATCGCGCTGTACAACCTCACGACGACCACCCGCTGGGGAGGCGTCGAGACGTTCGTGTGGGAGGTCGCCACTCAGATGGCGGGGCGTGGTCACAGGGTAGAAATCTTTGGTGGGCGTGGCAAAGGAGAGCGTCGCCGCATTCCTGGCGTGCGCGTCCGTCTATTCCCATACATTGACCGAGATCGTTGGCGCAAATTGCCTCTACTCAGCCGCCAGTACGGCCTCACCAAGCTGCTGGAGCGCCTTTCAATGGCGCTGTTCTCGATACCTGCGCTGCTCAGAGGTCGCTTCGACCTGGTGCATATTCAGAAGCCATACGACTTGCCGGTGGGCGCACTATCCAAGTTGAGCGGTGCTAAACTGTTGTTCGGGTGCCACGGGAAAGACTTCTGGCCCGGAGATAAGCTGTTCGTCAGGTTCACAGATGGGTCGGTCGCCGCCAGCCATTTCAACGCCGAGCAGGTGCATGCTCATTACGGCATAGACCCCGCAGTGGTATACAACGGCGTGGATTTGCGCCGCTTCACACCGCAAGGTTCCGGTGACGAGACTATTCTCCAGAAATACGGTCTTTGTCCCTCAACACAGGAAGCGCCTGCCCTCCTTTATGCGGGGCGGCTGGTAAGGTGGAAGGGTGTCGAGTACCTTGTGCGGGCGTTGGGGCAGATTGAGCCGGGCAATACAGTGCTATGGATAGCGGGCGAGGGGGAGTACCGTTCAACGTTGGAGCGGATGGCGTCTGCGTCGGGTGTGGCCCACCGCGTCCGGTTCCTGGGCAAGCTGGAGCAGGGCGAATTGGCGGCACTCTATCGCTGGTGTGCCGTGCTGGTGGCGACCTCTTTCGTCAACGAGACGTTCGGCATGGCCCTTTGCGAGGCGATGGCGTGCGGTACACCCGTGGTGGCCTCCGACTTCGGGGGTTTCCGTGAGGTAGTCGTAGATGGTGAGAACGGTTTTCGCACGCGGCCACAGGACCCCGCCGATCTAGCCGCGCATATCAATATCCTGCTGGCCGACCCTGAGCTACGCGCTCGGATGGGTGAGGCCGGACGCCGTCAGGTGGTCGAGAAGTTTAGCTGGAAGGCTGTGGCCGACCGCCTGGAGGAGGTTTACAGGTGCCTCGTACCCTCCTCTACGTAGCCTACCCGATGCGCCTCGACCTGGGGGCCGCCAACGCCATCCAGACCCACAGCACGGTGCGGGAGCTACAGCGCATCCTCCCCGGTATGCGCCTGGTTGTGCCTCGTTGGCTGCATGAGCCGAGTGCTTTCAGCGATCTGGGCGCTCTGCACCTGCCGCGTCCGGCTGTGAATAAGATCTCAAAGTTTGTGCCCTGGGCCGGCTGGTCCTATATCGAGCGTACCCTGTATGCCTTCATGCTCGTTACACTTCTCGTGGCATGGCGGCTGGCGGGCAGAGGGTATCGCGTGCTATACGTGCGGGATGCTGTGTGCGCTGCGTGGCTGGCGCTCTTGAAGCCACTGCACGGTAGCCGCGTCATATATGAGGTACATGATCTGGAAGCCTCGCACCCCAGCAAAGCCTCGAAGTGGCCGCCGCGTTTGTGGCGTCACTTTTTGCCCTGGCTTGATCGCGCGGCCCTGACTCGCAGCCACAAACTTGTGTCGCTCACCCAGTCGTTCCGGCAATGGGTGGTGTCAAGCGGCACGCGCACCGGCACTGATATAGCTGTTATACCGGATGCCTACGACCCTCATGTGTATTTTCCGGCTGGACAAGAGCAGGCGCGAACCGCACTGGGGCTGCCAACTGATGTGCCTATCATCGGCTATACCGGCCTGACATTCGCGTACAGGCGTCTTGATCTGCTGGTGAAGGCCTTTGCTTCGGTGCTGGCAAGGCACCCCTATGCCAGGCTGGTGCTCGTTGGCGGCAGGCCCGGAGAGATCGAAGAACTGAGGAGGCTGGCGAAGGAACTGGGTATAAAAGGGGGGTTAGGGGCTAGGGGTCAGGGGCTAGATGGGACGCGGGGAGATGCTGATGAAGGCGGTAAGTTCACCAGCCCCCGGCCCCCGGCCCCTAGCCCCCGCGTGATATTTCCCGGCCAGGTGTCTCAGCGGAAAGCCGCGCTATACCTGAATGCTTCTGATTTACTTATCATACCCGACACGGTTACGGGCATGACGGCTTCTCCATTGAAGCTGTTCGAGTACATGGCGGTGGGCAAACCGATAGTGTGCAAAGAGATGCCTGCCCTGCGCGAAATATTAGACGATAGCTCGGCAGTGTTCTTCGAGGGCGGCAGCGAAGAGTCACTTGCTGCCGCTATTGACGGTCTGTTGGACGAGCCGGAGCGCGGTATGCGGTTGGGGGCTGCCGCGTTGGACCGTGCCCAGGGATACACGTACAGGGCGCGTGCCTCGATGATAGCGGAGGTGGTGCGGAGTTGACGGCCAGCGTAAGGGCGATGAGGTTCAGCGGCGAGCGGGAGGGAGTGCAGCGTTGGTGGCACGACCGCGCGCTCGTGGCCCTGCTGGTGCTCTTCGCTGTGGTCGTGCCATTCGTGACGCACCGCATCTACGCCAGCGACGAAATCGAATATTTCTCTTATACCCACTCACTTTTCTTCGACCGGGACCTTGATTTCAGCAACGAGTACCTTCATTGGTACGACTCTGATAAGACCAAGTTCAAGGCGATTTACACTGATCTGTATAAGAAGACGGAGCCTCTTACCGGTCTTCCCATCAACGTCGCGCCTATCGGCACGGGCCTCCTGTGGCTGCCATCTTTCGCGCTGGCTCACGTCTACGTCTTGACTGGCAGGGCATTAGGAAGCCATGTGGTGGCGGACGGTTATACGGAACCGTATATCACTGCGGTGTGCCTCACCTCCTACCTGTTCGGCTGTACCGGCTTATTATTGTGCTACTCTTTAGCGAAGCAGCTATTCGGGCGCAGGTTGTCCGCGCTGGCCGTGGCGACCATGTGGCTGGCGACGCCTCTGGTCTTCTACACGGTGGTAGCGCCTCCGTGGTCGCATGCCACTTCGCTGCTGACCGTGACGCTGTTCCTGTGGTACTGGATGCGAACGCGCAACAGCGAGGGGAGAAGCTGGCGGCAGTGGGCGTTGCTCGGCACGCTGGGCGGGCTAGTGATGCTCGTGCGAGAGCAGGACGCGCTTTTCCTCGTGGTGCCCGCCGTGGAGGTGGCTGGGCGGCTTATCACTTTGTGGCGAGGAGAGCGCCCGCTGGACCATAACGCGGCGCTGCGCCCGGTGCTCGGCCTTGTGCTCACGGGTGTTGCCGCGGCTGTCGTGTTCATACCGCAGCTAATCACATACAAAGTGATTACCGGACGGTTTGGGCCGTCGAACGTGGTAGCAGGCAAGTTCAACTTGAGCGCGCCCAACGCGCTGAACGTGCTCTTTTCACCGGAACATGGCCTGGTCCCCTGGACGCCTGTGGTGCTGGTGGCGCTAGCGGGCCTGGCGGTACTCTGGCGTCGTGATCGGATCATGACGGCGGCGTTCGCGCTGGCTCTGTTGCTCCAGGTGTATATCGCGGGGTCGTTTCTCACGTGGCAAAGCGCAGGCTCGTTCGGGCAGAGGCGGTTCATCAACAGCACCGCCATCTTCGTGATCGGCTTCGCGGCCTTGCTATCGTGGCTGCTGGCAAAGGGCCTGCCCAGGTGGGCGCTTGCCGGTTTCGCGGCCCTGTTCGTGTTGTGGAACGGTGGCCTGCTCATGCAGTACGCATTATGGTGCTCCTCGCAGCGCCAGGGTCTGGACTGGGCGACTTTGCTCCAGGACCAGCTAAAGATACCGGGCAAGGCTGCCGGCCTGGTGTGGCAGTACATCACCAATCGCAGCGCCTTCTACCGGAATACGCCTAAATGTTGACGCGCTACGTTGTGGGTGCTAAAATCCGCAAGGTCCGGCGAACTGTGGCCTTTCTGTGGCTAACCGGCTGTGAGCCACCTAATTTCACAAAATTTCACAAATGGGAAGATCTATTGATTTCTGAGCGATTGTTACAGGCAGTCTGTTGCGTCAATCCGGCTTGCATCGAGCAGTCCGGCGGTGGCGCGCACCTGGAAGAAGATGGCTGTGGTAAGCTGGTGTGCCCCCGATGTCGTTCGACATACCGCTTGACTCCGGCAGGCTACGTCGAGCTTATGCCTCCTCAAGGGGACGCGCATACCTCGCTCTACGTGTCGCACGAGGCCGAGTTTGACGCCGCGCTCGACTACAAGCGCATCGGCATACCCCTGTTGGGTGCGGCTGTGCGGCAGAGGGCCATCCGGGAGATGCTCAAGCCCGGCTACGGCGACCGCCTGATAGAGCTTGGCTGCGGCAACGGCAAGTTCGTCTT
>JBBSIK010000205.1:0-5959 GCA_038232115.1 Chloroflexia bacterium | reverse complement strand
TGTGTTCCCACCCGTGTGTTCGCCCGTTATATTTCCAGCACTTTTGTTTTTTGTTTTGGTTGTTTTGTTGGTTGCATTCTTTTGGCTTCTTAATTAAATAATCCCCACCCACACCCCCCAACCCCCCCAGCCCCTCAGCCGAAGGAGGACCTATGGCTGACTACGTACCGTTCAGAGGCAAATATGTGCCACCGCCGGAGGGAGTGGACCCGGAGCAGAATATAGCGGTGCAGAGGCTGCGCGAGGCTATGCCCCAGGCCATCGAGTCGGTGGGGTCGTTCCGTGATCAGGTAACGGTCTATTTGCATAAAGAACATCTGGTTGAAGCTTGCCTCTTTCTGCGCGATACGCCTGGTCTGGAGTTTGACTTCATGACTGACCTTACAGCAGTGGACTACCCGGCGCGTCCCAGGCGCTTCGACGTGGTGATCCACCTGTATAGCATGACGCAAAACCACCTGCTGCGCGTCAAGGTGAGCGTGGCGGAGGGTGAGTCGTGCCCCACTTTGGTGGGCGTTTGGAAAACATCGAATTGGCAGGAGCGTGAGTGCTTCGACATGTTCGGGATTGTATTTGCAGGCCACCCCGACTTGCGCCGCATTCTTCTTCCCGAGGATTGGGAAGGCTACCCTCTCCGCAAAGACTATCCGCTCGCCGGCTACGGAACTTATACTTCGTGAATCACTGCGTGAATTCTCAATTCTTAATCGCCCATATCTCATAGCCAATTAAGAATTGAGAATTCCCCCAAAGGGGACTCTTATGGCTATTGAAGAACGACATTTAGATCGTGACCTTGATCCCGTTACGGAGCACCGCGCCGGTGGGACGAACGTGAGCCAGGCGATTGTGACCACCGGTATCGGGCGAGACGAGCATGGCGTGGTGCCTGGTGACGACAAGATGCTGCTGAACCTGGGGCCTCAGCACCCTTCTACGCATGGCGTGTTGCGCGTGCTGCTGGAGCTTGATGGCGAGGTGGTTACCAAGTGCATCCCCGACCTGGGCTATCTGCACCGGGGCATCGAGAAGCTGGGCGAGTACCGGATGTACAACCAGTTTGTGCCCTGGACCGACCGCACCGACTATGTAGCGGCCTTCACTGGCAACCTGGCCTTCGTCAAGGCGGTTGAGGACCTGATGGGTATAGAGGTGCCTGAGCGCGCTCAGTACCTTCGTGTCATCTTCTCCGAACTGCAACGCATCGCATCTCACCTGCTGTGGCTAGGCACGCACTGTATGGACCTCGGTGCGGTGACGGTTTTCCTTTATGCCCTCCGGGAGCGAGAGCTTATCCTCGACTTGCTCGAGATGCAGACGGGCGCTCGCCTGACACTAAACTCGCAGCGCGTGGGCGGTTTCCCGAAAGACCTGCCCCCCGGATTTCTGGAGAAGCTGGAAGAATTCATCGCCGTCATGCCAGGGCACTTCAAGGAATATGATTCGCTGCTGGCTGAGAACCCTATCTTCCTGCGTCGCGTGAAGGGCGTGGGCGTCATCTCGGCTGAGGATGCTATTCAGTGGGGCCTTACGGGTCCAAGCTTGCGCGGTTCGGGCGTGGCATACGATATACGCAAAGCCAGGCCGTATGCCGTATATGACCGCCTCGATTTTGAAGTGCCTATTGGCACTCACGGTGACGTGTACGACCGCTTCCTGGTGCGCATGGAAGAGATGCGCCAGAGCATCAAATTGATACGCCAGGCAGTAGACCAGTTGCCCGGCGGCCCCGTGAGGACGCAGGATATACGCGTGTCGCTTCCCTCCAAGGAAGAGACAATGACCAGCATCGAGGCGATGCAGCGTCACTTTATTCTGGTGATCCACGGCTTCAAGGCACCAGTGGGCGAGTATTATTCGGCCATCGAGTCGCCCAAGGGCGAGCTTGGCTGGTACATCGTCTCGAATGGCGAGAACCACGCCTATCGCGCCCGCAATCGCGCCCCTTCCTTCGTGAACCTCCAGGCCCTACCCGTGATGTCCGAAGGCGCGATGGTAGCCGACGTAGTAGCCAACATCGGCTCGATAGATATAGTAGTAGGCGAAGTAGACAGATAGACACGTAACATGTAAAGAGACGGAAACGCACATACGCAAAGAACGCACTAAAGATTAAGCACGGTTACGCAATACGTTTCACGTTTCAGAATCAGGAGCGGTTGATGAACAACAACCCAGGCAATGACCTCGACGAGCCAGAGCAGATGACGCACATCGGCCAGGATTTGAGCCGGGTGCGTAGCGGTGAGCTTGCACCTTATGAGGAGCGCGCACCGATACAGCCCCAGTCGGACAGCACGGCTATCAGCCCATCTCGCGCCATTCCGCCTGAGCAGATCAGCGCCATCATCGCACGGTACAAGCACGTTGACCCGATAGAGGCTATGATCCCAGTCCTCCAGGAGATGCAGGTCAAGTTCGGGTACATCACGCAGGATGCCGCCGAACAGATGGCGGTGGAGCTTGGGCTGCCGGCAGCCGACGTGTACGGCGTGATTACCTTCTACTCGTTCTTCCGGTACACACCGCGCGCCGGGCATGTTATCATGCTGTGCGAGGGCACCGGCTGCTATGTACGTGGGGCCGGCAATCTGAGAGGAACCATCGAGGCCAGGCTCGACGTAGGCCCTGGTGATACCTCTCCCGACGGCCAGTTCACCTTTGAGCCGCAGTCTATTTGCCTGGGCGCTTGCGACCTCGGCCCTCTAGTTGATATAGAGGGTACGTTTTATACGCACGTTACGCCTGAGAAGATGGATGCTATCCTCACGCAGTGGTATGATGCGGGCGACGACACGCCGGTGGGCGATAACCTGACGGGCGGCCATCTTCACTACGAGGAGAACCACGGCTTTGGCCCTACCTCGGACGAGCTATATGGGGGCTACGAGGTGGCACGCTTCATGCCCGCCGGTATAAGCAGCGACGCTTCCAACACCACGCCTCTGGCAGGTGTATCCGATGTGACACAGAACATGCCCCCTACACCTGATGTGAGGGGTAGCGCGTCTGGATCGGAAAGCAATAGTTAGAGAAGGATTAGCAGGGCGATGAGTGGTATGGCTTTACGCGCTCACTTTGATGGCAAGAAAATAGTCCTGGACAAGCTGTTTGAGTTGGAGCCGGATGCGGAATTGATAGTGACGGTCTTGCCGAACCCTCAAGAAGCTGCGGAGCGCGAAGAATGGTTTGCACTAGCGGCTCAGATGCTGGAGCGTGCTTATGGCGGTGATGAACCTGAGTACGATATATCGAGCATAAAGGAGTTTAACTCAGATTATGCAGGCCCTGACTACGCCGGAAGGTGACGTTGGCCTGACGTATCTAGTGCAAGCAAATGGCAGGGGTAAGCGGGTTGAAGAGCAAGAGATAGGTCAGGCAGGAGGAGGGAGCACTTTGTTCAAGAGAGGCAAGAGGGAAGCGCCTGTGCGCCGGATTAGCGGACTGACCTCATACATACTTCTCCAGCAAGGCGATGTAGCTTCCGATAACCTGGCGATCACATGGGTTGACGTGGAGCCGGGATCAGGCCAGCAGCCACACCGGCACTCTCCCGAACAGGTGTACGTAATTACGCAGGGACAGGGAAGGATGCAGGTTGGCGAAGAGTATGTGGACGCTGAGGTGGGCGATATGGTATTTATTCCACCCGACACGGTTCATAGCATGACCAACACAGGGAGCGAGACGCTTACCTACGTTTCGGCGTCAACACCGGCCTTTGACCTGAAAGCGCTATACGATACGGGAGAGTTGAGTAGATGACGGGCGGCACCGACAAATAATAGAGCAGAAAGCGGAGCGACACATGAGCGAAGTAGCGCATTATTACCCCATAGATGTCAGGCAACGCACCTCGATCACGCGCGAGGATTTCGAGGCGAGGCAGGCGGCGGCGCGTAAGCGGTGGCAAGCCTCGATGACCCAGGCTGAGGTGCCCATCATTATCGTGCCCTGGGGGTCGTCGTCGGTGGCGCATGGCACGGTTGCCACATTTGAGGCGATCAGGCAGTGGCTCTCAAGCAACGAGGTCAGCGGTATTGTACGCCGCGCCGGGCCGATGGGCACCCATTACCTGGAGCCACAGGTAGATATAATCATACCCGGAAGCCCGCGCGTTTCTTATGCTCATATCACAGCTGACAAAGTGCCCGACCTGCTACACAGCGTGCTCGAATTGAACGATCTGCGTCCCGATCTCGCGGTGTGCATCTACGGCACCGAGGACTGGGATGGTGCGGAGCTAGGTATTCGCGGCATACCCGCCGCCAAGGAGCTTGATTTCTGGCGGCTACAGCAGCGTATGGTGGGCCGCAACCTGGGCTATATAGACCCGGAGTCGATTGACGACTACATAGCTCGCGGCGGCTACGAAGCCCTCAAGCGCGCACTATTCAGCATGAGCCCCGACGAGGTTATACAGGCGGTAACGGACGCCGGGCTGCGGGGTCGTGGTGGGGCTGGTTTCCCGACCGGCGTCAAGTGGTCAGGCGGTCGCAAGGCGCGCAAAGCGCCCAAGTACGTCATTTGCAACTCGCATGAGGGCGAGCCGAACGTGTTCAAGGACCGCACCTTGCACGAAGGCGACCCGCACCAGATAATCGAGGGCCTCATCATCCAGGCATATGCCGTGGGCACGCCCTGGGCCTACATCTACGTGGGTGACGAGTATCCGCTGGCGATACACCGCACGAAGATAGCGGTAGAACAGGCTTATGCTGCGGGCATCCTGGGCGACAACATCATGGGTTCGGGCTTCTCGTGCCACATGGACGTGCAGATGGGTGGTGGCGCGTATATCTCAGGCGAGGCGTCGGCCCTTATGTTCGGTATCGAGGGCAAGCGCGCTATGCCCCGCACCAAGCCGCCCCGGTCGGTGGAAGCCGGCCTGTTCAATCTGCCTACAGTGGTGAACAATACCGAGACGATCTCGTGCGTGCCCCATATCATCGTGAACGGCCCACAGTGGTTCGCGGCCATAGGCACCGAGAAGAGTAAGGGCACCAAGCTGTTCACCCTCATGGGTTCGAGCAACACGATAGGTGTATATGAACTGCCCCTGGGTCGCACGATGCGCGAGCTTGTCGAGGTATGTGGCGGCGGCACGATGGACGGCCACCCGTTCAAGGCGATCCAGACGGGCGGGCCTTCCGGCGGCTGCCTTCCAGGCGAGTACCTCGACGTTATCATGGACTTCGAGTCGCTGGACAAGTACGGCGGCACGATGGGTTCGGGCGGCTATGTGGTGTACGATGACCGCACCTGCATCGTGGATATGAGCCGCTACTTTGGCCGGTTCAACCGCTACCAGTCGTGCGGCAAGTGCGTGCCGTGTCGTATTGGCACCAAGAACCTGCTGCACATGGTAGACCGCATTGCGCTGGGTGGTGGCAAGGCCGAAGACATACCCATCATGCTCAAGTGGAGCGACCATGTCGTGGAGATGTCGCTGTGTGGCCTCGGCCAGACGGCTCCTCTCCCCCTACTGGGTGGCCTGCGCTACTTCCGCGAGGAGTTCGATGAGCATGTCAACCAGAAGTTCTGCCGGTGCGGGGTCTGCCCGATACATGTAAATGCTGTTGATGAGCGGTTCATCCCTGCCCGTATAGGGGAGCGCTACCGACAGCAGTTTGGGGCCATCAACGTGAGCAATGGGAATGGCAACGGTGCAGGCACGGCTCTCGCAAGTACGCAAGGCAGTACGGTGCGCCGTTAGCTTAGTAGCTGCCATGGTGCGAGTTGTTACGCTATGTATATAACTTACAAGGTGCTAAAGTTATGAGCAAAACCTTAAGCATTTCTGATGATACCTACCAGCAATTGGAGAATTTGGCCGGCAAACCTGGCATAGATTGAAAGGTTCTCGGCGACTCACAAGGTTCTGCCGCTTACCGAAGAGGTTGTAGTGCAAGCCTCTGACATTTATGCAGACCTATATCGGCGCGGCCAGCTTGTAAGT
>JBBSIK010000204.1:0-5972 GCA_038232115.1 Chloroflexia bacterium | reverse complement strand
GGCACTGGTCGATGGGGCGGGCCGTTTCCGCGTATGGTGGCAGATAGTGCTGCCCCTCATACGGCCCGGCATCGCGGCCCTGGCGATCTTCTCGTTCATATCGGGTTGGAACGAGTTCCTGATACCTTATACTTTCATACTCGGCAAACAACAGTCTACGCTGGCCGTTTACCTCAACCAGCTTTCCAGCGACACCCGCTTTATAGACTACGGACAGGTAGCCGCGGTCGGGCTTTTCCAACTGCTGCCAATCCTGATTTTCTTCCTCTTCACTCAGCGTTACCTGCTGAGCATCTATGCGGGCGGCGTGAAGGGCGGCACATAGATTCTAATTTTGAATTTTGCGTTACAAGACGGTTCATGATAATCACGGTTTACGCCCCAATTCATAACTCACGTTATTCACGTTCGTTAGGAGACCGATAATGGAGATTAGGCTCGAGGGGTTGAGCAAGCACTACGGGCAGGTGGCAGCCGTTGATAACCTGGAACTGCCCGTGCGTGATGGAGAATTCGTCGCGCTGCTTGGGCCAAGCGGCTGCGGCAAGACTACCACTTTGCTGATGCTAGCAGGCATCTTGCGCCCAACTGCGGGCACTATCCGCTTCGGGGACAAAGTGGTCAACCTGGTGCCGCCCCAGGAGCGCAACATCGGCATGGTCTTCCAGAGCTACGCGCTTTACCCGCATATGACCGCCTACCAGAATATAGTCTATCCATTACGGTTGCGGAAAGTGCCCGAAGCCGAGATGCGGCAGCGGGCCGAGAAGATAGCCGAGCGGCTGGAGATCGGCAGCCTGTTCAGCCGCAAGCCGGGTGAGTTGTCGGGCGGCCAGCAGCAGCGTGTGGCACTCGCTCGAGGCCTAATTAAACACCCCGACATCTTGCTCTTCGACGAGCCTCTCTCCAACCTCGACGCCCGCCTGCGTCTGACTACGCGCGGCGAGATCAAGCGGCTGCAGCGCGAGTTCGGCATTACCAGTATATATGTAACCCACGACCAGGTGGAGGCGCTTACCATGGCCGACAGGATCGCCGTGATGAAGGCAGGCAAGCTGGAGGCCTATGCTACGCCCAATGAACTTTATGAGAGGCCCCGGACGCGCTTCGTCGCCTCCTTTATCGGGCACCCTCCGATGAATCTCCTGCCTGCCGCTCTTGCCCAGGCGGGCGAGAAGACGCTGGTGCATGTGGCTGATACTGCACTGGAACTGCCCGCATCGCTGGCCCAGCGTCTGAACGGTAATAGCCAGTCTGAACGCGAGGTGCTCTTTGGCATCCGGCCGGAAGACCTCGTCCCGGACCCGGATGGGCAGATCGCAGGCGAGGTAGATTTGGTCGAACCGCTGGGGCGCGAGGATATGCTGGTCGTGCGCGCAGGTAACACACAGACACAGATCCATGCCCTTGCGCCCGTAGGCTCCGGCTTTACGACAGGCTCTCAAGTGCGATTGCGGCTCGATCCGGAGCGTATCCACCTGTTCGATTCAATCACCGAACGCTCTCTGCTGTGGAGCTGAGCAGTCTGTAGAGCTAGTTATCAGTTATACCGTACTCTGACCGGTCTCAGCGGCCCAATGCACGAAGCGCCTGACCTCCGGCACGATCTCCGGGTCAACTGTGTCATCGGTGCGCCATACCTGGGATCGCTCGACGGTGGAATGCCACGGCTCCGGGAGCATTTCTAGCGCCCACGCGACCGCACGTTGTTTGCTCGGTAGCTCGCCGGTCGCCAGGCTGCACATGGCGCGGCACATCGTCTCCACCGCGTACGCCATCTGTCCACGTGGCCCCAGCCAACCGGGGTCATCCGGATCATTGGCATAATCGACCCAATCACTCAGCCGGGTACGAACTGCTGCGCGTAGTTCGTCGGATGAAACAGGGTCAATGAGGGTTTTGGGGTCTGGTCCAAGAAGGGGGATGCCGTGCTCGCGCACCGTCCAGCGCTCCAATATCCAGTTATTACCGTGCTCTCTCCACAGTAGGAACTCGCCCCTCGCAATGGTAGGGTGCCGCTGTCCTGATTGGAAGCGTTTCACGTGTGAGCGGGGAATATAAGGCCCTTCTAGTTCGTCGCCGTACCTGTTCGGAAGCGCGGCCAGTCGTACATGGAGCGCGGTCAAAGCAGCGAATTCCACGTCTGAGACAGCGCGCTCAGTGACAGTAAAGAAGTCGATGTCGCTCGTTACAGGGTCGAAATCACCCATGACGAGGGAACCGCGCAAGTACACGCCCACGAGGTTGTTCCTGAGCGCCTCCTGAGTGCCTGCCAACAGCAGATCCAGTATCACAATGGCTTCCTGTGGCAAATTCATGCCTTCTTCAAGTCTATGATACAATCGCTGCTCGACGGTAGAAGTGGCTCTATGACTTCCCACTAATTGCCCCTTGTTTTGGTTTGATATATGCTATTATTCTACATCACCCTGTGTGTTCTGAACTATAGGTTCGAAAGGGCAATCCTCAATTTATAATGCAAAATTCAAAACTAGACCGGTAAGACTTCCTTATTTCGACTTTAACTATGCATCCTTCCCTGAACACAAACGACCTGACGCTGGCACGGCGGTATGCGCCCGTGGTCCTCTTTGATGGGGCGGAGCCTTTCCTGCCCTCGCGCGTTGGCTATACGCTCTTCCGTGAACCGGGGCCGTCGCCTTCCTTCCCACGTTACGTTCGCCCCGAGCCTCCCATAGAGCTGGCTATTGAGTACGCACTCTGGTGGGATTGGGACATAGGACACCTGTATGAGCTTGAGCATGCCTGGGTGTTCGTCGGCGGCGATGGCGAGGTGGTGGGCGTGGAGTCGAGCCGGCACGGAGGCTCCTATGGCGGCGACCTCAACCTGGAGGGTGGGCGACCCGTGCTTTGTTCCGAGCCGGGCAAGCACGCGCTCGCCTCCGGGCCGGGGGCGTTCGTGGCTCGCCGCGACCACACGGAGCATTCGTGCGGGCCTGGTGCCGGGGCGGGTGGGGTGCATATCACGCCCTTGTACCGTGACCGCATCGTCAAAACGCCGGACGACGACCAGCTTGTGCGCACTTACCTGCGCCGCCACGCCTTTACGCCCAGGTGGGATTGGAGCCTGCGCGCGCAGGTGGCCGATCTACCTATGGCGCCCTGGCCGGAACTGGATGCCGCCATACCGGGGATGGTCAGGGCGCGCCTGGCGGAACTTGAAGTGGAGATCCCGCGAGAAGAGCGCCACGTGCTGCATGTCGGCCACCGAGGAGGCAGCGGCCACGCTCCTGAAAATACATTGGCTGCAATCCGCAAGGCCGCAGAGTTGGGAGCGCACATGGTCGAGCTTGACGTGCGGATGAGCGCGGACGGTGTGGCTGTGCTATCGCATGATGCGGCGGTGGCCCTGTCAGGAGCGGGAGGCGGCCATGTGCCCGTCAACACGCTGACTGCTGACCGGCTACGGATGTTGGCTCCTACACTGGAAACGTCAGTACCGACCCTGGCCGCCGCGCTCGATCTGTGCGAAGAGTTGCACCTCAAGCCTTACCTGGAAATCAAAGAAGGGGAGGCGGTGAGACCGACCATGACCGCGCTAGGGGGCCGCAGCATGGGGCGATACAGCGTGGTCGGCTCGTTCGAGCCTGCGTGGGTGGCCCATGCAACCGACCTCGCCCCGCACATCCCGACCTCTATCCTGTTTGGCGCTTTCGATGCAGACCCTGTAGCCCTGGCGCGAGGTTGTGGCGCGCGCTACGTCCACCCCTGCTGGAAGCGCCACGCCGCGCCCCATACCCTGCTTACGCCTGAGTGGCTGGCGCGGGTGCGAAGCGAGGGGTTGAGTATTGTCTGCTGGCACGAGGAGCGGCCAGATGTGCTGCGAGCGCTGCTGCGGCTGGGCGTGTCCGCCGTCTGCACCGACCGCCTTGACATAATGCGTGACATTGCGGTAGAAGTGTCTGGCAGTGGCTCGAGCGTGTGACCACATGATGCCCTATAGACGGCCCTTAATCCAGGTGTGTGCCGGGTCGTCGTTGACCAGCCAGGCGCGTGTCGGGCCGGCCTGCGCGTTCAGGTAGTAACAGTTGTAGCCCGGAGCGGCGGAGACCGGGTGGTAGCCCTCCGGCACTAACACCAGGTCGCCATCTTCGCATACCAGCGCCTCGTCCCATCGTTTGTCGTGGGTATAAATCCTCTGGAGAGCGAAACCCTGGGGCGGGTCTATCCTGTAGTAGTAAGTCTCTTCCAGCTTATTCTCGTGCGGCAAGTTCTCTACATCGTGCTTGTGCGGGGGGTAGCTCGACCAGTGGCCTTCTGGGGTCAACACCTCAACCACGATCAGGCGCTCTGCCGGGAACTCAGGCGGGAGGATGTGGTGTATTGTACGAGCAGTAGTCCCCTCGCCCCTCGCCTCCACGCGCACATCGCCGGGAGGCACTAACCGGGGTGGGTAGCGACCCTCGGAGGGCGCGGTAGCCCAACCTATGTCGGTTCCATCCTGGGTCTTTACGCTGAAACGGGTGCGTGGCGGAAGGTAGGCGCTCCAGGGGAGGCCGTCGAAAGGCCCAGCGCGCTCACCCATCTCCCAGGTCTCGTTTCCGGCATCTGACTCGATGCGAAGGGTAATTCTCCCGCCGAGCACCACCAGCGCCGCCTCCTGGTCGCCCGTCTCACCTGCCCAGTCCATACCCTTCACGAGCCGTTGCACACAGAAGCTCAGATAGTCCCACCCGGCCGCCGAGGGAGATGTTTCCACCAGCAGTCCCCCCTCCCCAGCGGGTAATGGGCGCGGGTTGAAAAGTAACTGTGATGCGGTCATGGGTTACACCTCATAATTTCACCGCCTTGCCGTCCTGCGTGACACTCTCCTGGGCTGCCAGGGCCAGCAACAGCGCCAACCTTCCATCCTCGCCGTCAGGAGAGACGGGACGACCGGCAGCCAGGTTCTCTACCCAGGCCCGCAACTCGTCCTTGTATGCCTGGCCGAAGCGCTGGGGGAACCAGAAGACATGATCGTGCCGCACACCCTCCTGGCGGAACTCGGTGACCGGCGTATCCTGGTGGAAGCCTCCCATCAGCGTTGCCTCGGTGCCGATGATCTCGGTTCGCACATCGTAGCCGTACTGCACTCCGCGCACCGCATCTATGTGGCCCAGCACCCCGTTGGCAAAGCGGACAGTTATCACCGCGATATCCGGCTCACCCGCCGACGTGAAGTTGGTGCCGGGGCCGACGGACGCCATCGCAGTCAGTTCCACTATCTCCTCGCCCACTATCCAGCGCAAGGCGTCGAAGTCGTGCACGCAGGTATCCTTGAATATACCTCCGGCGGATGCCCAGAGAGTGGAGGGAGGCGGCTCTGGGTCCCGCGTGTGTGAATGCACGAATATCAATCGCCCAAGCTTCCCCTCCTGGACTGCGCGCCGGGTATGCAGGTGGGCGGCATCGTAGCGACGCTGGAAGCCAAGCTGCAAAGGCACACCTGCATTTGCTACAGCGGCGAGTGCCCGCTCTGTTTTTGCGAGGTCTTGATCTATAGGTTTCTCGCAGAATATTGCCTTGCCTGCCGAAGCGGCTGCGATGATCAGGTCGGCGTGCGTGTCGTTGGGACTTGCTATAGCCACAGCCTGTATATTAGGGTCATTTATCAGTTCTAAGGGATCTGTGGTCCATCGTGGGATGTTCAAACGCCCGGCTGTTTCTTCGACTACCGAGGCATTCAAATCGGCAATCCCTACCAGCCGAGCGCCGGGCACGCCATACGCTAACGTCTCTGCGTGTACCTGGCCGATTCGCCCGGCGCCGATAAGGCCTACATTTATAGCACTATTCACGCTAGATCCCCTTTTAGAGTTTGATGGCTATCATGAGCCGCTTATAAGCGCCCTGCTAACGTTTGAGCAGTTCTCTGGCCGCCTGGGCCACGTGTTGCGGGGTCAACCCGTATTTCTCAAGGAGAGCATCGTCCGGGCCGGACTCGCCGAAAGTGTCCTGCCAGCCGACACGCT
>JBBSIK010000203.1:0-5975 GCA_038232115.1 Chloroflexia bacterium | reverse complement strand
GAACCAAGCATGCCCGGCCATAGGAGTAGCGATTGGAAGAGACGAAGAATGTGTTGAAAAACGTACAGCGCCTCAAGGGCTTCCGCGACCTCCTACCCGCGACGATGTTCGTGCGCCAGCACGTGATCGACACACTGCGAGGCATCTTCGAGTTGCACGGCTTTGCGCCACTGGAGACGCCCGCGCTGGAATATCTCTCGACATTGGAGGGTAAGTACGGGGAAGACGAGCGGCTCATCTACAAGTTTGAGGACCACGGAGGCAGGCGTGTGGGCATGCGCTACGACCTGACGGTGCCCCTCGCTCGTGTGGTGGGCATGCACCTCAACGAGCTTACTTTCCCCTGGAAACGCTACCAGATTAGCCCTGTGTGGCGCGGAGATAACCCGCAGTTCGGGCGCTACCGCGAGTTCTACCAGTGCGACATAGATATAGTGGGTGCGGCCTCGATGCTGGCCGATGCCGAGGTGCTGTCTATCCTGGGCGAGGCGATGCAGCGGCTGGGCTTCATCGGCTACCGCGTGCTGATCAATAACCGTAAGCTACTCAGTGGTATAGCTCGCAGCGCGGGTGTCGCCCCAGAGCAGGCAGGCACGATCTTCCGGGCGATAGACAAGCTCGACAAAATAGGCCGGGGTGGAGTGCGCGATGAGATGGTGCGTAACGGTATAGATGAAGCAGTAGCCGGTCGCGCCCTCGATCTATTTCTATCCGGCAAAGGCGTCGCTTCGTTCAGCGACAACACAGCACTTCTGGACGAGCTTGCAGGCCCACTCAGCGGCGACGAGGAAGCTACACAGGCCCTGGAAGAATTGCGGCGACTGCTGGAGGCGCTCTCCGGCATGAACGTCGAGATGGACCGTTACAGGCTCGATATTACATTAGCGCGCGGCCTTAACTATTACACAGGTCCGGTATACGAGGTGGTCGTGGACGAGCCGAAGATAGGCTCTCTCGGCGGTGGCGGTCGCTACGATGGGCTGATGCAGCTCTTTTCGGGCCGCAACCTGCCGACAACGGGCGTATCGTTCGGGGTGGAGCGCATGGTGGACGTAATCACCTCGCTGGGCATGTACACGCCCGGTTCCACACCAAGCAAGGCCTTTGTCACCGTGTTTGACGCCTCGCCCGGCAGCGTAAGTGCCTCGGTGGGTCTCGCCTCGGAGCTTCGTGCAGCGGATATCGCCTGCGAAGTCTATCTCAATCCGGGCGACAAATTGGGCAAGCAATTCGGCTATGCGGATAAATTGGGCATACAGTTTGCTCTAGTACTGGGACCGGATGAGTTGCAAGCAGGCAACGTGACCGTCAAGAACCTGAAAGATTCCGGAGCAAACCAGAGGACGGTAGAACGCTCGGAATTGACTCGCCTCCTCAAAGGTGGGGCCGAAAGCTAGCATCCCTGGATAACATGCTGTCATAAGAAGTGTGGAGATTGGAAGGTATATTAGATATATGTCTATAGGAACGAACAAGTCGAGATTGCACCCCACCGCCGTTGTCGACTCGCCCGCGAGAGATGCCGCCGACGCAGACGGGTTGGCGGACGCCGCACCTGATGCTGCCCGCGAGGTAGCCGAAGTCACCGATCAGTCGAGTTTCAGTGGCATAGGGGTGGAACTCGCCGCGCAGACAGAAGAGGTAGTAAGTGGCATCACCGGCCAGGGAGAGGATGCCGAAGAGGGTGAACTTACCGCTCATGATCGCAAAGAGGTAGGCCGTAGCGTCTTTCGCCTCGCCTGGCCCGCCATCACCGAGAATGCGCTACAGACCTTGCTGGGCCTGGTGGATACCGCTGTGGTCGCCCGGCTGGGCACGTCGGCGCTCTCTGGGGTGGGCGCGTCTCAGCAGCTTATCTGGGTGCTGACCACCGCCCTTATCGCGGTGAGCATGGGCACGACGGTGCTCATTGCGCGGTTTACCGGGGCCGGGCAGAGGCAGCGCGCCAATGCCGTGCTCAAGCAGTCCATTATGGTAGCACTGCTTATGGGTTTGGCGCTCGCGCCCGTGGCCCTTATCGCGCACCCACTCCTATCGCTGCTCGGCCTCCCGCCCGAAGCGGCAAACGACGGCGCGACCTACTTGAGCATCACTATGGTGTTTGCCTTGTTGATAGTGTTCATGTTCGTGGCGGGGGCTGCCTTGCGAGGCGCAGGTGACACGCGCACGCCGATGTTCGTCACCGGCTTCATCAACATCATCAACGCAGTGTTGGCAGTGGAACTGGTGTTTGGCGGCGGCAAGGCAAGCGAAATCTTGAGCATCTGGTTGAGCAGCCTCACGCGCTCTGCCGTGACGGTACCCGGCCTTTCGTGGGTGCCTGAACTTGGGGTGGCAGGCTCCGCGTGGGCGGCTGTGCTGTCGCGGGGCATGGGCGCTCTCATACTCCTGGGGCTGCTGATGATGCCGAGAGGCGCGTTGCAGCTATGGCGCGGTGGCAACTGGCGGCCCAACTTCAATCTGATCGGGCGCATCATGAAGGTTGGCATACCCTCGATGGTAGAGCAGCTGGTGATGTCTATAGGCATCCTGGTCTACAGCTTCCTTGTGATCGGCATGGGCGAGGTGATCTTTGCCACGTCCCGCCTGGTAACGAACGCCATATTCCTGTCTCAGATGCCTGGCTTCGGCTTCGCGGTGGCGGCCACTACGCTGGTGGGCCAGAGCCTGGGGGCCAGACGACCGAAGCGCGCCATGCTCGGCTCGCAATTAGCTACCCGTTCGGCCCTTATCTGGATGACCGCGATGGGTATTGTATTCTTCTTCTTTGGCGATGTCATCCTGCACGTGTTCACCGACGATCCTGAGTTGCTTCATTTAGGCGGTAATGCGATGAAGATAATCGCCCTTACGCAGCCACCTCTTGCTCTGGCGTTCGTGCTGGCGGGCGCGCTGCGGGGAGCGGGCGACGTAAAGTTCCCCATGTGGGTAACGACGACGGCAGTATGGCTGGTGCGCCTGCCCATCGGAGCCTTCCTCGGTCTCTCTGCGGTGGGTGTGCCGTTCACCAACATATCGTTTCCCGGCCTCGGCCTCGGCTTGCAAGGCATTTATGCCGGTATGGTGGTAGAGGCCAGCGTGCGCGCCTTGTTCATGTATCTTCGCTACCGTGGCGGCAAATGGCAGGCGATGAAAGTCTAACGCTGCGCGAATGCTTAATTCAGGCTGAGTGTCGAAGGCCTTCTCAGCGTGATTCGCTTGGGTTTCTCGCGCTTGCCCGGAGCTCCAGAGTAATTTCTCCGATCTCTTTGCCCACTTCTTCGTCGAGAACCTTGTCATAGCCGCAAATCGTGAACCCACATTTTTCCAGTACCCGAATGGAGGCGATATTGTGTTTCGCTACATGCGCGTAGAGGGGGCGTGCCTTTTCATGCCCCAAAAACTCTCTAAGGGCCCACGTGGCAACGCCTTTGCCCCAGTATTGTTTTCCAATCCAATAGCCCAAGTCTCGTTCGCCTGACTGTTCAAAGCTCACGATATTGCCAGCCACTTGCCCTTCGAGAAGTATGGCCTTCTTGAGAATGGTCGGGTTGCCCAAGATGCGTATCCAGTGCGCTGTGAATGTGTTCCGATCCCTAGCTGGGAACGCGGCCATATAGGTTGCGTCTGGGTCAAGTTGCTGCTCAAAGAATATCGGGAGATCATCTTCCGTAACATCCCGCAATTGGACACCGCTCACCACAAAATTCTCCTTTCTCAACTGACCTCAAGTGAGAACCTTAACCAACTAAGAATTCATGAAGGATTAGAGCTGCTTCACAACCCTCGCCGGGTTGCCCGCCACTACCACATTAGCGGGTACATCTCCGGTAACTACCCCACGGAACCCCACAACCGAATTCTCGCCTATCGTTGAGCCTTTGAGCACCGCACTTTGACCGCCCAGCCAGACGTTTTCGCCTATCGCAATGGGTGCTGAGGACATGGGCGCGTCGGGGTCGTGGCGGCGTGCGGGGTCGAGAGGGTGAAAATCGCTGTCTATGATGACGGTGGAGCCGAGGATGCAGCGCGGGCCTATTTTGACGCTGGTGTAGGCCTGGATGCCGGCTCCATTCAGCCGTGTGCCGCTACCCACCGTGATGAGCGAGTCGGGCGTGAAGGTGATAAAGACGTTCTTCTCGGCGTGACTCCAGGCGTTGATGTCGTCGCCGAAGATTACTTTGCCCGGCCCCTTTATGACGAGGCTGCCGTTGGTGACGAAGTTGCAGCCAAACTCCACTCGGTTGCCCAGCCTGAACCTGTACCATGCGAGCCAGAAGCGGCTCATCGTGCCCAGCACATACGGCTTGAGTAGCTTCTTCCAACCTCGCGCCCGGTTCACCTGCATTGCTTGTGTGTTCTTGCTCATGTGAAGCTCTTTCTGTGCGCCTGGTTCGACTGCCTATTCTGGCCTCTATAACAACCTGTGTATTTGCCGATCCTGGCGTTTCCGCTGGCCCTGTGCCTCCTCGCCCGCTCGATGTTCCTTCGCTTGATCGTATACCGCCTCGATGTGGGCGATGGCGGTGTCCCAAGATAGTGCGCTCACCGCTTGTTGGCGTAGTTGGAGGCCGATATTGCGGGCCATTTCGGGGTTGTCGAGCACTTCCAGCAACTTGGCGGCAAGGTCGCGGGAGTTGCCGCGCTCGGCGTAGACCCCCAGGCTGCCCAGGTATTCGCGGCTCACCGGCGTATCGAACGCCACGACGGGCATACCCATCGCCATGTAATTGCCGATTTTGCCCGCGCCCTCGGTGGTCGACATCTTGGGCGAAACCGCTACGTCTCCCATGGCAAGGTAGCGCGGTGCGTCGGGGTAGGGCACGCGACCGGGAAAGCTAACATGCTGGTTGAGGCCGAGTCTATTTGCCTGGTCGCGGTAGCTGTCTACGCCAGGGAAGCCCATCACCAGAAAATGCACGTCGCGCCTGCCCCACTCATTCAGGATGATGGCCGCAGCTTCCAGCAGGTTATCAGTGCCCTGATAGGGAGCCAGCAGGCCCAGGTATGCCACCACGCGCCGCTCGATTTGTATACCCAATGCGTGCTTGAGGGCCAGCGTTGCACTGTGTTCCATGTCGTTAGCAGGCGGGGCGAATACCTGCGTGTTGACAGCATCGGGCATCGCGGAGATGCGATCAGAGTAGTCGCTAATGCGGTGGCGCAGCCCCTGTTCGGCGTTGTGTGATGACGTGATAACTGCATCGGCGCATCGGTCTATTCGGCGTTCGAGCAGGCGAATGGGGCGCACCATATGCGAGTCGCGCCGGACGAAGTGGTGGTCGAGCATCTCAGCAAGGAGGCTGCCCTGGTAGTCGAATACGAGTGGTATGCCTTGAGTTTGCCGCACGATCCAGCCCATGAGCGCCCCTTCGTGTAGATGGGCATGCACTACGTCTGGCTTGAACGTGATGGCCGTTCTCTGCACCGTTGCCGTCAGCGCCACATCGAAATAGAGCTTGTGCCGCGAGGAGCCGACCATCACACCCCGCTTCCAGGGCACGTCAATGGAGCGGCGGATGTCAATACCTGGCACGTCGTTGCCAATGTGGTATGTACAGAGGACGACAGTGTGCCCACGGTCCCGGAGGTGGGTTACTTCCTCCAGGATGCGCACGTGCGCTCCGTAGTCAGAGAAGAACGATGTGGGGGCTACTGTAAGTATTCGGTAAGGCAATAATCTCTCATAGGGCAGTTTTATTACTCTGTCTGCCATTATAGGCGTGGGTCTCTGGCCGTGTCAAATAGGGCCGTAGGGGGTAAGTGTTGAGAATAGGAGTGCAGGGGCATGCCCCTGACGGGGTACGTGGGTGTTCCCCCACCTCTACCTCTTCTTTCCCTATTCTCAACACTTACCCTTTAATCGAATCTGCATGTGGTGGTTACCCACATCTCAGCTCATCTCAGCTAGCCAACAGCACCCGGCGACTAAAGTCACGGGCAACGATTACAAAGTCGCCCTGCGGCGACTAAGTTGGCACTATAACCATCTATAG
>JBBSIK010000202.1:0-5979 GCA_038232115.1 Chloroflexia bacterium | reverse complement strand
GCCAGTTTATCTCCTCGGTGCTTAATTCGCGGCCATTTCGCTTGGCGGCTATGATATCTACGGCTCTCAAAGGCTTAGCTCCTCGCGCACTGCCAGACGGTCCTTCGTGGGACTATGGCTACAACCCAACAGATTGCAGACCTCGGTAGTCTCACCCAAGTGGATATAGTGCCGGGGCACCCGCTCGGAGAGGCCGCACAACATCTCGTAAGATATGGTATCGGCCCACGACGCCCACTCATCAACGGCGATTAGCTCTCCTCCCTGGCGGCCAACGAGCACCACCTCGTCCCCTTCCTCAGCGTCTACATCGGTGAGGTCCAGCCCTATCTGGTCCATGCTCACCCTACCCACGACAGGTACCCGCCGCCCACGCACCAGGACGCTTGCACTGTCTGAGAGCGCACGCCTGTAGCCGTCGGCATAGCCGACCGTAATAAGACCAATCCGAGACGGCCGTTCTGCCCTCCAGGTACGACCATAGCCAACGGTGTCGCCCGGTTCCGCGCTATACACGCGAGCAAGACTGGAACGCAAGCAGAAGGCTGGCTGCAAAGCAACTGTGGCTGCAAGGTGCCGAGCAGGCACATGACCACTCAGCAGGATTCCCGACCGGACCATGTCCAGCCGCGCCTCCGGTAGAGAGAGTGCAGCGGCTGAATTGGCAGCATGCACGATCTCGAACACTATACCGTGCTCGGCGGCGGTGCGTCGTACCTCATTGAAGCGCTTGAGTTGCTCCCTGGCAAAGCTCAGATCGGGGTTATCGGCGTCGGCGAAGTGCGTCATGAGGCCTTCGAGCCGCATATGTGGCAGCGCGAGAATAGTCTGGGCTAGGGGCAAGAACTCTTCTGGCTTGCAACCGTAGCGACCCAGTCCTGTGTCCACCTTGACATGCACGGCAATCGCCCCCGTGCTCAGCTTGAGTTCACGCGCGGCAGCCTCCAGAGCAAAGGCCGTACGATCTCGGTGCAAAGCGAGCGTCAGGCGGTTACGCACCGCTAGCATAGCTTCCTCAGGGGGCGCATAGCTCATCACGAGGATGGGGCCACCATAACCTGCGCGACGTAGCTCTACGCCCTCATCAACACAAGCCACACCCAGCCACGAAGCGCCGCCTTCCAGTGCCGCGGCTGCTACCCACGCGGCCCCAAGCCCATACCCGTTCGCTTTCACCACCGCCATGACGCGGCAGCCCGCACCAACTACAGCTTTCAACGCACGCACGTTGGCAGCTATAGCAGAGAGGTCAATCTCTGCATGCACAGGACGGCCAGCGTTCGGCAAAGGAGCGCGCGTGTGGTCCTCGACCGGCAGCCCTGAAAGGCTAGCCATTACCACCCTCGCGCACCTGCTTCTGAGCGCGGGGCATCAGTCGGGCCAGGTCGCCCGCCAGGCCACCTGCTTCACCATACTCCTCTCGAAGCAATTCGCCCGCCTTGCCGTGCAAGTAAACACCAACGCATGCGGCCTCTACCGGCTCAAGCCCCTGCGCCACGAAGCCCGCGATTGTGCCCGCTAGCACGTCGCCAGTGCCCGCTGTGGCAAGCGCCGGATTGGCGAACGGACTTACATAGATTTTGCCGCCGGGTTCCGCGATCACGGTCGAAGCGCCTTTCAGCACGACTACCTGTTTCCATTTCGCGGCGTGCTCCCTAGCGATAGCGACACGATCAGCCTGCACTTCCTCTACGGTCTTTCCGGTCAGGCGCGCCATTTCGCCGGGGTGCGGCGTCAACACGGTGCGTTCGGGCAGGTGGAGAGACCACTCGGACCACTCGGAGAGCAGATTCAGACCGTCGCCATCAATCACCATGGGCGGCGCCGCTGAGGGCGCGTCGTCTTTAGGACCGGCATCAGCCACGCGAGCAGCAAAGCCTATGGGTCGCACAGGGGAGGCTGCCGATGTCTCAGGTTTCGAGATCAAGGCTCGCATAAATGAGGCGGTCTCCTTCTCCTTGCCGATGCCGCAACCCACGAGGAGAGACGAGTAACCTTTTGACGATGCAAGCACTTTTTCCGCCGCGTGCTGCGCGATTGCGCCGAGATCGGAGGGAAGAAGCAGAAACGTGCATTCAGTGAGTTTGACAGCCAGAATGGGCAGCAGATCGCCCGCGCACGCGAGCGTCACCAGGCCTGCCCCTGAGCGCATCGCCCCTTCCGTGGCGAGGGCAGCAGCGCCAATATAATTGACTGATCCCGCCACAACCATCGCCTTGCCGAAGCTGCCTTTATTGGCATCTTCTTTGCGCACCGGCAGCATTTCTCGTACTGCATCATCCGTTAGCAGGGTACCCTGCGCTATTTCGCGGCTCGTTGCCTGGCTCACTTTTATATCTCCTACTTCGATATGGCCGGACAGGCTTCTGCCCGGTTCCAACACATGACCATATTTCATTAGCCCCGCCGCAACGGTGAAGTTCGCGCGGAGGGCTGCACCTCTTATCTGCCCAGTGTCGCTATCCACGCCCGTGGGAATGTCAATAGCCACCATAGGGCGCGATGCCGTTGCCATCTGCTTGATTATATCAGCTAGCGGTCCATCTATGTCACGCTTCAGGCCGGTACCCAGCAGGCCGTCTATCACGACGGTACACCAGTTCAGAGCCGAAGCAAGTTGCGACCTATAGCTCTCATGCGACAGAGGTTCAGTTTGTAAATGGCGATCTACCAGGTGCGCAAGGAGATGGTCACCGGGATCCACTCGGCGCGACCACGTGAGGCATCGTACCTCCCAGCCATGATCAAACAGGTGTCGAGCCACAACCAGGGCGTCGCCACCATTGTTGCCAGGCCCTGCGAGCACAAGCGCCCTCTGCTGAGTGTCGGCTCCGAGCCACTTTATTGCATGTTGAGCCACGACCTCACCGGCGAGGTCCATCAGGCCTTCCCACGTAGCGCCGTCTTGCACGGCATCTTGCTCAATGGCGCGCATTTCATGGGCAGTGACAAGTATAGTCATCCGGGGTCAGCGACCGGCCCATGCCACTACAAAAGCACAGGCCAGTTCCTTTGTATGGGTCAAGCTGATAGCCCAGGTGTCTAGGCCCAGAGATGTAGCACGCTCTCGTGCCGCCCCGTGGAGGAAGACGAGTGGCTTGCCGCGCCCGTCCGGCACGATTTCTATCTCGCGCCAGACAAGGCCCACTATGCCTGTTCCCAGTGCCTTCGATGCAGCTTCTTTAGCGGCAAAACGAGCGGCTAGTTCAGGGTAGCGGCCACGGCAAATCAGTAGCTCCCGCTCGGTCCAGATGCGATTGAGAAAGCGAGAACCCCAGCGGTCGGCAGCATCGCGTATGCGTGCAACGTCAACCAGATCAACGCCACATTGCACACGGCCATCCAGGGCATCGTCCAGGCGCAAGCCGGAAGCGACCAACCATGCAGGCAGGCCAACACTGGCACTGGGGCTTACATACTCCTCCGAGGACATTCAGCAGCCGCTAGCGACGGCCAACACCTGCATAGGTGAAGCCCATCGCCCGCACTTCCTCCGGGTCGTAGAGGTTGCGGCCATCGAGGAGAATAGGCCGTCGCATGCTAGCCTTGATTTGCTCCATATCGAGCGCCTTGAACTCGTTCCATGAGGTAATAAGAAGCAGAGCATCGCAGCCTGCGGCGGTTTCGTAAGCATCGGTGCAGAATTTGACCCGCTTGTCCAGGTGGTCCCTGGCGGCTTGCATGGCAATCGGATCGTAAGCCTGCACTTCAGCGCCCTTCTCGATCAACCCGTTCACGATGTCAATTGATGGGCTTTCCCGCATATCATCGGTGTCCGGCTTGAACGACAACCCAAGCACACCGATACGTTTGCCTTTGATCTCACCACCAAGCATCCGCACAGCCTTGTCCACGAAGGCGTTGCGCGCCTCTGTGTTTATGTCAAGAACAGCGTGCAGGAGCTGCGGCTTTGCGTTGCTGCTGATCGCTGCCATGTGCGCGAGCGCCTTCACGTCTTTGGGAAAGCAGCTTCCGCCAAAGCCAACGCCCGCGTTGAGGAACTGCGCGTTGATGCGTTTGTCGTAGCCCATCCCCTGCACTACCTCCTTTACGTCCGCGCCCAGACCCTCACAAATGAAAGCGATCTCGTTGATGAAGGAGATATAGGTGGCGAGGATAGCGTTGGAGGCATACTTGATCATCTCGGCTGTGCGGATGTCGGTGACCATCACAGGGCAACGGAGCGACTCGTATAACTCCTTTACGCGCTCGGCCACGGGACGGTTCTCCGAGCCGAGGATTACTCTATCGGGGTTCATAAAGTCGTGTACCGCCTGACCTTCGCGGAGAAACTCAGGGTTCGACACCACGGCAAACTGGAAGCCTGCCCCACAGCCCTCCCGAACCAGGCTGCCCACAACGTCGCCGGTGCCGATTGGTACGGTGCTCTTGTTAATAATTGCCATCGGTTCGACTGCCCTGCCCGGCGCAGTCTTGCCCACCGTCTGTGCCGCCATTTCGACATAGCGCATGTCAGCCGAGCCATCGGGCGACTCAGGCGTGCCCACGGCTATGAACACGAACTCCGTGCCCTGAAGTGCCTCTTCGTAACTGGTGGTGAATTGCAGCCTGCCCGCCTTATAGTTGCGCTGGATGATCTCTTCCAGGCCAGGCTCGTAGATCGGTGACTGGCCCTTCTTTAACTTCTCGATCTTTTCCGGCACAATGTCCACGCAGGTAACGTGGTTGCCCAGGTCGGCGAAACACGTCCCCGTCACCAGGCCCACATAGCCCGTGCCAATAACCGCTATCTTGCTCAAGACTGCCCTCCCTGCTTCCTTCCTGCAATTCTCTCATGCGGCCCCATGACCGCAAAATCTATTTCTAAAAACGACCCAAACAAGTTATGGTTGCGAGGCGACGTTACGTCCTACCATCGAGACGCCCGTCACCCAGCTCTCAAACTCCGGGCCATAGCCGAAGATTTCAATGGAGTTGATTACCGCCATATCACGACCCACATCCTTGGATTTCAGCTTGAAGGTCCTGGCTGACCAGCGAGCTTGCTGCACCTGACCAGGGTCCTTCTCATCCAGTTTGCCATTTACAAAATGGAAGTTCTGCACCCAGGTATGTGGTTTGGCATTCGTATCGGTGTAATTCACACGGATTGTCAGCGGGTACACATCACCCACGGGACCTCCTATCTTGAGCGGCTGTTTTACCACCTTCACGGTGGCATATAAGTCGATGGTGCGTAGATAATCAACCGGCTGATTGATATCCTGGCGCACACCGACTCTGGTATAGTGATCGGCAGAACCCTCCCGTTCCATAGCGCCATAATAAACATCTGTGGTGCCAACTGTCTCCGACATAACGCTCACCGAGGTTATGCCCGTATCGGTGCCCGCAACCTGCTCTCTGAAGGACATCCACACCGCCGTGCCCAGACCGCCGTTGGCTACTTCATCCGCTCTGCGCGTCGGTAGGTCGGTAAAATTACCGTTATATATAAGTTCCTTCTCGGCGGGCAAAGGTCCGGACGTAGAGCCACTGCCATCCATAGATGCCATCTGGCCGGCGCCAACCGCAATCCTCTTGCCTCCCGACATCAGCGTCGCAGTGCCATGATCCACCACTGCCGTAGTTGGCCCGCCTTCGGTCTCGATACGCACCCTGGAGCTTGTACCAACGAGGACGGCTCCATCGTCACTATTCACAACATATTGCTCGTCACTATAATCGCCCTGATCAGCCGTTGCCACGATTATGGTGCCGGTATTAAGGTTGAGGGCCATGGACCGACGGTCCTGGAAAAAGCGCGTTGTCCGAAGTGAGTCGAGACGTAAGCTCGTACTGAAATAAGCCTGTGCCGTTACGTCACCACCAAAGAACGTGATGAAGCCCTCAGTATCCGCCCCGGTGCTCACCAAATCGCCCTCACCTATCGGGCTGGACTTGTTCACCAGTTCTTGTGATGTCTGCCCTCGGCGCTGCCTGGTTAGCTTCGTGCCCTGGCGTACCTCAACGCTCGCG
>JBBSIK010000201.1:0-5990 GCA_038232115.1 Chloroflexia bacterium | reverse complement strand
GACCTACATAGGCGCGATGCCAGGCAGGGTCATACAATCGCTTGCCAGGGTAGGCAGCGCGCAGCCCGTGATGATGCTCGATGAACTGGACAAGCTGGCGTCGAAATCATCAAGTGGCGGGAGTGATCCCACGGCGGCGCTGCTCGACGTTCTGGACCCCGAACAACAGCGCGAGTTCGTGGACCATTATATAGAGGTGCCGTTTGACATCTCTGGTCTCTTCTTCGTAGCCACCGCTAACAGCCTCGAATCGGTCCCTGAGGCGCTACGTGACCGTCTGGAAATAATTCGTCTGTCGGGTTACACGGAAGAAGAGAAAGGGGAGATCGCCTTACGGCATCTTGTGCCGCGCCAGATGGAGTGGCATGCACTGCACGAAGGCGATGTCATGTGGGAGCCTGATGCGCTGTTGGAAATCATCCGCAGCTACACGCAGGAAGCAGGCGTGCGTCAGCTAGAGCGCGAAATCGCCACCGTGTGCAGGCGCATCGCCACCATGGTTGCCCAGGGAGGTGAGGCAGGCAGTCGTCACGGCATAGCAAATGCCGAGTTCGTCACCGAAGTGCTGGGTACGCCCCGTTATCTGCCGGAGGAACCGGGGGCGACCGATGAGCCTGGCCTGGTGACAGGTGTGTTCTGGACGCCCGTAGGTGGCGATATCATGCACATCGAAGCGCTGCTGATGCCCGGAGGCAAGACGCTTACGATCACGGGGCAGTTGGGCGAGGTAATGCGCGAATCGGCACAGACAGCCCTCTCCTATGTGCGCGCCCATGCCGACGAACTCAGTATTGACCCGAGTTTCTACGAGAGCCACGACATCCACTTGCACATACCGTCGGGTGCGGTTGCCAAAGACGGCCCGTCGGCGGGGATTGCCCTCGCTGCGGCCCTCGCGTCGCTACTCACCAACACGCCGGTCTCGTCAGAGCTTGCCATGACCGGGGAGATCACGCTCAGAGGGCGAGTGTTGCCGGTGGGTGGCATCAAAGAGAAAGTGCTAGCAGCGAGACGCGCAGGCATACGCAAGATGATCCTTCCCACGCAGAATTTGCGCGACCTGGACGAGGTGCAACCTAAACTGCTTGAGGACCTGCAAATCATCACCGTAGACACCATGGGCGATGTACTAGCCGAGGCCTTTCCATCGCAACACAAACGTGGCCTGCTCCCTCGCCGCTACGCCCGAGTCGGCCACCCGCGACCCAGACGCAGAATCATGGACTAGGGGCTAGGAGCTAGGGACTAGTAATTCGGAGAATCTCGCCTCGTAGCCCCTAATCCCCCGATCCCCGCCCTACTGTCGCTGGCACGATGCTTGCTCTTAGTGTTGTTGACACCCCAGAGAGCAGGCGTATGTTAGACGGGGTTGCCACACAAAAGAGAGTTCACGAAACTCATTAGGAGGTCAGATCATAATGGCTACAGTAGTTGGATTATTTGACACGAGGGATGCGGCACAGATGGCGGTTGAGCAACTGCGCGGATTGAACATCCCGACTGAGGACATCAGTGTTGCAATGAAAGCAGGAGATGCAACCGACACAACCCAGGTGACCACAACCGGCGCTGATACGGGCGCGGGTGGTGCGATCACGGGTGCTGTGGGCGGTGGCATACTGGGTGGCCTGGCAGGTCTCTTGGTAGGCGTTGGTGCCCTCGCGATCCCGGGTATCGGCCCACTCGCAGTTGGCGGCTGGCTTGGTACTACCCTTGCGGGTGCCGGTATTGGCGCTGCGGCAGGCGGTCTCGTAGGTGCGCTGGTTGACGCCGGAGTGCCCGAGGAAGAGGCTACTCTCTACCAGACAGGTGTGCAGCGCGGTGGCGTACTCGTAACGGCTCGCGTGCCAGATGCACAGGCTAATGCAGCCCAGCAAGTGCTGAACTCGAACGGTGCCCGCGACATTCGCAACGAAGCCGCCAACTACAGCGATGAGAACTATCGCTACGGCACAGGCGCGACAAACGTGAACGTCAACACGGGCCAGGGCGGTGGCGGGCACGGTGTCGGCAGCGAGGCCGGCGGTGGCCTGGCTGGCGCGGCAGCAGGCGCGTTGGTTGGTACAGCTGTTGCCGGCCCTCTGGGCACCGGACTGGGTGCGGCCATCGGTGGCGCAACGGGCGCGGCAGCAGGTGGCGCGGCCAAGGGTGACGATGCGGGCGACGAAGCCGGTGCTCTTGCCGGTGGAGGCGCAGGCGCTGCTACTGGCGCTGCCCTCGGCGCCATCGGTGGACCTGTCGGCATGGGTGTCGGCGCTGCGGTCGGCGCTGCGGTCGGCGGCGGTGCGGGCAAGGCGACCAGTGATGCTGCGGGCGATGCAACCGAAGGCGTTGACACAACCGATGCGGGCATGCGTGATACCAGGATGGGTAACACCGGCATGAACGACACCGGCATGAACGACACCACGATGAACCGTAACATGGACAACACCATGGACACACGCCGCGACGACATGAATCGCTAGGTTGGATAAGCCGACCGGATAGACGACGATATCCCGATGAACCAGGATGTGCCTGACTCAAAAGGCGGCGATCCACTCACTGGAACACTATCTTACCAACTCGGGGTTATCGAACGTGCGCGAGACTGGATAAGAAGCGACCGGCTGACAGGGCCAGACGACAAAACAAAGAGGGAAGAGACCGTGGTGGTCTCTTCCCTCTTTGTATACACCTCAGCTGTTTTCCACTCTTTGCTTCCACTGCGGGATCGCGTGATATAATCCATCCGGGGCATACAAGATAAGTTCGTTAACAAATCGAGGCGGAGGTCTTACAGGATGACAGCGATTTACCCAGGCACAGAAGCGCCGCTCAAGAGTCTGGCATACCAGCATATATTGTCCGTCGAACAGTTTACGCCGGAGACGCTGGAGGCGCTTTTCTGGCTGGCGCAGCGTATGGACCGGCAGGTGGCCGAGGGACGTGTTGAGCCGCTCATGGGCAGCAAAGTAGTTGCAAACGTCTTCTATGAGCCTTCCACGCGCACCGATCTCTCATTTCAGGCTGCCACCCAGCGCCTTGGTGGGCGCGTCATAACCACGGCGGGCGGCGTGCATTACTCCTCAGTCACCAAAGGTGAGAGCTTGCACGACACTATCAAGACGATTGCTTGCTATTCCGATGCCATAGTGCTGCGCCACCCCAATCGCGGAGCCGCCAAAGAAGCCGCTGCCGCCTCTGATGCCCTGCGCATGGCGATGCACAGCCCGGCTCCCATTATCAACGCAGGCGACGGGGTGGGCGAGCACCCGACCCAGGCGCTGCTCGATCTCTACACAGTGAAAGACCGCTTCGGCTCGAACATAGATGGCCTCACGATTGGCTTCGTCGGCGACTTGCGCAATGGGCGCACCGTCCACTCGCTTATCAAGCTCCTCGCTATTGATCACTGCCGCGTAAACGTGGTGTGCATCGCGCCGGAGAGCCTTTCGATGCCACAGGAGTACATAGAATTCGCCCGCTCACGCGAGATGCCGGTCGAGGAGACACAGGACCTACAGGATGCTATACAGCACGTGAATGTCCTCTACGTCACTCGTGTGCAGCGAGAGAGGTTCGTTGCCCAGCAGATGGAAGACCTATCGGCCAAGATATATGGCCTTGCCCAGGAGTCGCTCGACACACAACGCCGGGACGCTCTACGCCCTCTGGCCGACCTAAACGCCGCGCAGGAGTACATGGCAGCGCGCGACGCCTATGTCGTGGACCCGATGATGCTCAGCCTTGCCCACAAAGAGATGATCGTGATGCACCCGCTCCCTCGCGTGAACGAAATCCCGGAGCAGATAGACAGCGACGACCGCGCTTACTACTTCCGCCAGGTGCAAAACGGCCTCTACATCCGTATGGCCCTCCTCGCCTCCGTGCTCGACTGCCTCCCCCGGTAGATTGGGCGAAGATAACGCATGATAAGAGGGGCCATCTCTTTGACAGGAATGGCTCTTTTTGCTGCCACCTAATACAGGCCCAGGAGAGGCATTTGAGAAGAGAGACAAGCGAAAACCATTGCCTATCTACCTGCAAGCGCGTACCCCATGAAGCGCTCCCAGTAATAGAGCGATAGCTGGCTGGCCGGACCCTGAAAGATCGCGTCGTAGCCGTGCCCCGACCAGGGGATGAAGATGGTCACTACTTTGTTGCCTGCTGTCCGCGAGGGCGCTGCCAATTCTCTCGAATTGCGGGGTAGCACGATCTGGTCCGACTCGCCTTGCAGCAGGAGTGTAGACGGCACGGGACGGTCGAGCCAGTGCTGCGGAGTCGCTGCCGCGTATCGGTCCGGTAACTGCTCCGGGCTGCCACCCAGAAAGCCTCCAATTACCTGCTGCGAGTGTATAAGATCGGGCTGCGCCGGGTTAATGTAGTCGTCACGCAGATCGGTGGGCGGGTAAAGGGCTACAACCCCTCGCACAGTAGCGGGACGCTCGCAACCGGCTGGCGCAGGCTCGCGGTTAGCACGGTAGGCAACAAGGAGTGCGAGATGCGCGCCTGCGGAGCGCCCGGACACAGCCACGCGCTCTGGGTCCAGGTGGTCCGACACAGCATGAGCGCGCATATAGCCGAGAGCGCACTCGGTGTCCTCCAGTTGCGCGGGAAACTGAGCCTCAGTGGAAAGCCTGTACTGTATGTCGTATACCACGTAGCCCCGCGAGGCAAAATAAGAGCTGGCTCCGGTATACTCGCCCTTATCGCCGTTGCGCCAGCTTCCCCCGTGGATCACCAGTAAGCCTGGGTATATCCCGCTCTCCGCCCCTTTGCTCGGTGGGTCATAGCGGTCGAGCAGCAAGGTGTGTCCCGACACGGTGCGGTAGGGCACGTCACGCATTACCCGTGCTCCCTCAACGTTCATACCCAGAACGAAGTTGAGGAACGAGAACTGGATCGGGCGCATAACGGCTGCATTTTGCGGAGGGATGTGCGCCAGGTAGTCTGGGTAGCCTGCGCCCAGGCCGTCGCGCATGGCCGCATCTGCATGGGAGATAGTGCCTGGCAGTTGCACGAGCGGCACGGCGGCAAGGGCACCCGCAATGAGAGAGCAGACCAGTGCGATCAGCGCAACAGCACGAAGATACCCTGACGAGCCGCGCAAGGCTGCCAGAGACAGGAGCAGTGCCAGCAGAGCGAGGCCCAGGAACCACAGGCTGAGTTCTGATGCGCCCACTCGTATAACCATCAAGAGGAAATTCGGCATAGTGAGCGGAATCGTCGCGGCTATCGCCAGTGACAACAGCGCCGAAACGAGGGCCAGAGCAGACATGAACCCGCGTGTTCTTGGCCGCCCATGCGAATGTGAAGCTGCTTGTCGTGATCTTTCCATAGTTGCAAATATAGCTCACTACCAGGTTATTGAACAAGCTGCGATAAGATAAGTAAGTGTTCAGAATAGAGGTAGGGCAAATCAGCAGATTGCTAGACCAAGCCCCACCCTCGACCCCCCACTCGTGTGGGGAGAATAAAAAGAGTGAGGTAGAGGTGGGGAACACCCCACACCCCGTCAGGGGTATGCCCCTGCACCCCTTTTCTGAACCCTTACATAAGATAAATGTCTTTTTGTTATACTGTGCAATCACCAGATGGAGGGTTGCAACTTTGACAGACACAAACAGCACCAGCACCGGACACGCGGCGTTACGTAAGGTCGAGATAGACGATCTGTATCGCTTCCGGCTTATCTCCGACCCGCAAGTATCGCCGGACGGCGAGACGGTGGCCTACGTGCAAATACGCCTGCGTAAGACGAAGAACGACTATGCGTCAAACATCTGGCTCGTGCCCACGGACGGCAGTGGAGAGCCGGTCAAGTTCACTGGCAGCGACAAACGCGATATGTCTCCTAGGTGGTCGCCAGCCGGAGATGAGCTTGCCTTCCTGTCTACCCGCTCCGGCAAGCCACAGATATGGGCTATCAGCCTGCGTGGAGGCGAGGCGCGCCAACTCACGCGGTCCAGTCATGGCATCTCAGACCTGGCGTGGTCGCCGGACGG
>JBBSIK010000200.1:0-6008 GCA_038232115.1 Chloroflexia bacterium | reverse complement strand
TATCGAGACGGAGGCTGACACGTTGGGCGGCTACGTGTTCGATATGTTGGGGCGCAAGCCTGAGCTAGGGGATGAAGTCGAGGGCAATGGCACCTTATTCCGCGTGGAAGAGCTTGATGGGCTTCGCATCGCCAAAGTATGCATAGCAGCCCACAGGGGAGCGCCAGTGCCCGTTCCCGACGACACCAACGAAGAGGCATAATCAGTAACCATTTCAGTACTGACAACTGAAGACTGTATAGGTAAGCAATGACCAACAATAGACCGCCCCGATGGGCACCGCGCAAGGATCCTGAGACCCCTGAGAAAACCTCTGAGCCTGGCGCTGAAGAGCGATTGCAGAAGATACTGGCGCAGGCAGGCGTGGCTTCTCGGCGGGCCGCAGAGGAGCTTATCAGGGCGGGTCGCGTGACCGTCAACGGTAAGGTGATTACGGAGATGGGCACCCGAGCCAACCCTGCCACCGACGTGATAGCCGTGGATGGGCGTCCTATCAAGGCGAAGGGCGACAACGGGCCTGTGCAGCGCCTGGTCTATATCGCGCTGCATAAGCCGCTTGGGGTAGTATCTACTGCTAAGGACCCGCACGGGCGACCAACAGTGCTTTCTTTGATTGCCGGCGCGAAGCTGGTGGAGCAGGGGCTGCGTGTCTACCCGGTGGGCAGGCTTGATGCCGATTCGACGGGCCTGGTGTTGCTCACAAATGATGGCGATCTCACTTTCCGGCTCACGCACCCGCGCTTCGGCGTCGAGAAGGAGTACAGGGTGCTAGCACGCGGCAGGATCGGCGAAGACCAGCTACAGAAGCTGCGGGACGGCGTCGAAATAGAGGGTGGGCTGACCGCACCTGCTAAGATTGACGTGACAAGCACCCGAGAGGGTAATACCTGGCTGCGCGTCACTATCAGGGAGGGTCGCAAGCGGCAGGTGCGCCTGATGGCCGCCGCCGTGGGCCACCAGGTCATAGAGCTACAGCGCGTGCGGTTCGGTCCTATTGATCTGGGCACATTGGAGCCGGGCAAGTGGCGCAACCTTGCCATTCACGAGGTACACGCCCTGCGCAAGGCGGTCAAGCTAAAGCCGGAGGAAGGCGCTTCGATTGCCAGAGTCGCTCACAACGCTGCTGAACCCGCGCCCAGATCACGTGCGGGAGGTAGCGTCAGACCTGGCGGCTCAAGCTCAAGCTCAAGCGGCACAAGACGCAGACCTGCTGCGCCGCCACATGCACCCTGGCAACGAACGCAGCCTCCCCGCCAGCAAACACAGCCTCCAGGCGAGCGACCTCAGACGTTGGCACCACGGAACCGTCCAGGCACCTTCACGAGAAGTGGCCCACCCGATAGCAGGCCCAGTGTGGCTCCAACGGGCAGGCGACCTTACTCTCCCAGGCCGGGAGCATCCTCTGACAGGCCCCGCCATCTTGGTGCTCCGCCCACTTCTAGAGGCGATTCCACTCGTGGAGCCACCGGTGCGCCTCCCACGCGCAGGCCCGGTTCCTCTCCACCGAGGACGCGCCCTGCTGGAGGCACGCGAGGGCCTTTCGGGTTCAGCTCAAGCCCTCCCAGGCGACCGGGCAGACGACCAAGCGGCGGACCGGGGAGGCCACCTGAGCGTAGAGGCGACAGACCTTCCGGCCCCGCAGATGGGCAGAGGAGGAGGCCTGCGGTAAGAAGATTCCAGCCTAACGAGAGGAGAGATGGATGAGGAGCGACCATCGCCAGGAACGGCATGAGCTACCAAAGATTATCGCTATAGATGGCCCGGCAGGTGCGGGCAAGAGCACTATAGGCCGCTTGCTGGCCGAAAAACTGGGCTACCTTTTCCTTGATACCGGCGTGATGTACAGGGCGGTAGCCCTCAGTGCTCTGCGACGGGGCATCTCGTCAAGCAACGAACCTCTGCTCGCTGAGATTGCCGAGACGTTGCCCATACACGTGCAGATGCCTGATAAGGGTGAGACCGATGGCAGGCTGTCCACAGTGCTGGTCGGCGACGAAGATGTGACGTGGGAGATACGCAGGCCCGAAGTGGAAGCCGTGGTGTCCGAGATAGCGGCCCATCCGACAGTACGCTCGGCCCTGGTGATCCAGCAGCGCAAGCTGGCAACGCGCGGCCCTGTGGTCATGGTTGGCCGCGACATCACGACCGAAGTGCTGCCTGACGCCGATCTCAAGATCTATCTTGATGCCTCATTGCAGGAACGCGCCCGTCGCCGCTTTGAGGAACTTAGAGCGCGAGGCCGCGATGTGGACTTTAAGCAAGTCCAGTCGGAAATCGCCCACCGCGATGATCTGGATATGCACCGTGCCACAGGCGCTCTCCGCCAGGCTCCTGATGCCGTTCTCCTCGACACCGACGGCCTCGGCATAGAGGAGGCGTTGGGGCGGACAGTGGACATTGTTCTGAGACGTGAAATGTGACGGCCAATGCGTATCGTGTGATGCTGACATAGCCGCAATTACATTCTAGTACTACAGCCGCAGTTGCAAGAGGGAGAATATCCCTCGTGGGTAGGCTAGCATAGAGACTATGACATTTGCAAAGCTTCTTTACGCCTGGCGAAACTGGTCTATCACCATCGTTCAGCCAAGTGCGGCTGTAGTACTAGAGTGGATGGGTGTCCATCTAATATATAGTTAGGGTTCGCAGGTGTGGCGGGTCGGTGTCGTGCTAAACGCCTTCGAGCCTCTCAGCGAGAGTCACTTGATGAAGCAATCCATTGGACAGGTAACGCTCGTCGTGCGTGAGTACGACGAGGCGATTGATTTCTATGTTGGCACACTTGGCTTCACTCTTATTGAAGACACATACATTCCAGAGCAAGACAAACGTTGGATCATAGTGGCGCCGCGTTCGAGCGAGTCGCGTCTACTCCTCGCGCGGGCTGTTGGTGAGGAGCAGTCATCGCGGATCGGGAATCAAACCGGTGGTCGCGTGTTTCTGTTTCTGCACACTGACGACTTCTGGCGCGACTTTCACGCTTACAGGGCTAAGGGCATTGTCTTTGTACGCGAGCCGAAGGAGGAGAGCTACGGTACGGTGGCTGTGTTCAAGGATCTTTACGGCAACCTATGGGACCTGCTGCAACTCAAACATTGATGTGCGCTTATGTGGCAGCCATCCCTAATCCCTTCATCGTGCAAAGTGTCTTGGTCTGCCGCGCCCCGATCAAGTATACCCACTCATACATCATATAAGATACAGGGGGCTGCTGAGGCCGGAATAGATGCAGGAGTTGCTGACTTGAAAGTGCCAGAGGTAGCAGGCTGTTGTGGTCATTGGTGTGGCGCAAGCCGTCCCGGCGTTGAGGAAGTGCTGAACTGGTCAAACCGGAGGCGGAGGCGCACTACAAACGGCGACTAGCCAGGTTCGCAGGCTAACCGCGACTGGATTACTAGTACTACAGCCGCAGTTGGGGAAGGTGCATATCCTGGGCGTGAAGGTCTGCTTTGTGCCTTCTCCTTTCTTCCCCTTTCTCATCCGTTCGCTTAGTGTTATACTCGCGCCATCCCAATACGCGATCCACGGAGGTGGCGCATGGCAGAGCAACCTAAGCCTAAGAACGGCATCCAACGCCTCTTCCTCAACCTATTCGCGCGTTCAGACAAGCGCCGAGCCGCTATGGAAGAGGAATCGCGGAGTTGGATGATACAATGCCCATACTGCGGCTATCAACGCTCCGTATGGGCTGCGGGTGGGATCATGTACAAGGCTGCAGGCGCCTCCCGCCAGCTCAGGAAGTGCCCCAACTGCGGGCGCAACGCCTGGCACAAGGTCTATAAGAGTACAAGCACGCTGCCTCCCGGGGTCGCACCGCTCCCCACCGGCCAGACGAGATTCCCCCGCCCGCTGCTGTGGGGTTTCGGCATTGGCCTGCTCATCTCCGTGATTATCGCTTTTGTCGCTATTCTGTTCCTAGTCCTAGGCTCGCTCACCCAGCCCGTAGTCACCGCCGGAGATGCCTTCATGGCTGACTTGAAAAACGGCGATTACAGCTTAGCGTATGCCCTTTGCACGCCTGAGTTGCAGCAGGAAGTAGGCGACGTGCCAGGTGTCACAGCCCTAGTGCAGGGCTATCAGCCCGCTCGGTGGAACTGGACTAACCGCAGCGTCCGCAACGGTGTTGGCTTTTTGGATGGCTTTCTCACCTACACCAGCAGTAAGAAAGGCCAGGTGCATCTCGTGCTCCATCAGGTCAGCAACGACTGGCGTATATCCAGCTTCCGCATGATCCCCGATAATCCATAATTGGGAATCATCTATCACTAACTTAACCCCGACCATATATCTTCAAGCTCCTCCTTCTTCTATCTCCTCTGAAAGGTCTAATCTACCGAGTCTAACTGCGGCTGTAGTACCAGGGCGTATTTGCAAAGTGTAAGGCAGCCGGCAACCAAGCTGCCCCTTGTGATTCGGAGCATAACGGCGAATCACAAGGGGCAGCTTGGTTATGACAAAGGGTAGCCAGTTCGTGCTCACCAACCGCTGTGAAAACGCAGACTAATCTTGCGAGATGTAGTTGCGAAGGGAAGGGACAAGGTAGCCGGTGAAGAGGGTGACAATGACCACGGCGACGCCCCCGAGTGCTATGGCGGGGCCGATGCCTATCAGGGTAGCGGCCAGACCCGCTTCGACCTCGCCTAGCTGCGGGCCACCGATGTAGAACAGCATATTTACCGAGGTCATGCGCCCGCGAAGTTCGTCAGGGGTGTTTAGCTGGCGTATCGTCTGGCGCATTACCATGCTCACTGTGTCGGCAGCGCCTGTGCCCGCGAGGCCGAACAGGGCCAGCCAGAAGATATTCGACAGGCCGAACACGACCGTGGCAAGGCCGTATGCGATCACCGACACTATGACGATGATCCCCTGGCGGCGCACGTGGGTGAACGACGACATGATTACGCCCGCCACCACAGCACCTATCGCGGGTGCTGCGTACAAGATGCCCCAGTATTGCCTGTCCAGGTGGAGCACTTTTTCGGCGAACGGCGGCAACAGGACCATTGCCCCGCCGAAGAAGGTGGCGAAGAAGTCCAGCAGCATAGTTGACATAATGATCGGGGCTTTGCGGAGGAACCGTAGCCCGTCAAGTGCGGCTTTGAGGCTGACATCGCGGCTCGCGTTCTTCTCGGCGCGCACTCGCATGAGCAGCAGGGCCACCATGACGGCGCTGAACGACACGGCATCTATCCAGTAGATGATGGCAAAGCCGGTGGCGTGCAGCGGCAGGAAGATGCCGCCCAAAGTTGGGCCGATAATGGTGGCTACCTGCCACACGATGATATTGAGCGACAGGGCTTTAGGTAGTTGCTGCCTCGGCACAAGGTTTGGGATGAAGGCAGAGCGCGCGGGGTTGTCGAACGCCTGTGTAGCAGCACTGAGAGCGCTCACCAGGTAGATGATGAGTGGGGATATCCAGCCGAACGTCGTAGACACCGCCAGCAGCACCGAGGAGAGCGCAAAGGTGGCCTGAGTGAGCAAGAGGAGACGCCGCCTGTCGAACGAGTCGGCGATTACGCCCCCAAAGAGGGACAGCAAGATGAGCGGGATGAGATTGAACACACCCAGGAGGCCCAGCGCGAGCGGATTGTGTGTGAGGTCCCACAGTTGCACGCCCACGGCCACAATACGCATCTGGCTGCCAGTTTGCGATACAAAGCCGCCCGTCCAGAGCAGCCTGAAGTCGCGGTTTCGCAGCACGAGCCAGGGAGATGTGCGCCTGGTTGTGTCAGGCGGTCCCTTCGGCTCGTTACCGTCAGACGGGGCGCCGGGCATGTTGCTGGCGTTCTCGGCGGCAGTGGCGGCGGCTGCATTGGGCGCGTTTATACCGAGAGACGGCACGGTGGGTGCGGGCGGCGCTGCGAAAGGTTGGGGCGTGCTGTCCTGTGTACTCACCACGAAATTGTACAGCATAGTGTTTGCCGCAGTCCAACTGCGTGTTCTGTGTAAGTGTTCAGACTTGAGGTGGAGGGATTTCCACGATATGCTAGTGGCATGAGAAGCAGTGG
>JBBSIK010000199.1:0-6008 GCA_038232115.1 Chloroflexia bacterium | reverse complement strand
TGGAAAAACGCAAGACCGTGCTCTTTATCACGCACAGTGTCGAAGAGGCGATTGGACTCTCCGACCGTGTGCTCGTGATGTCTCCCAGTCCAGGCCGGATCGTTCAGGAGATCAAGATTGACCTGCCGCGTCCACGTCCCATCCAACTAGGCGTTGAGCAGAGCTTTATCGAATACGCCGACAGGGTTTACGAGATATTTGGCCGGCTCGGCGTGCTGATGTTTTAGTAGCGACCGTAACGAAGGTAGAGGGTTATCAGTGCGCGTGCTAATCACTGGCGGGGCCGGATTCCTGGGGTGGCATCTCGCCCAACTCTTGAGCGCTCTGGGGCATACGGTAGTCGTCTATGATCAGGCCCCAATTCGGGGCGAAGACGATGGGTCTCTGGCCGAACCGGGCGAGTCTCTGCCTCATATTGCGGCGGTGCAAGGCTCGATAACCGATCGAGATGCGCTGGTTGCGGTGCTCGACGAGTACCGGGTTGATCGGATAGTGCATCTTGCGACTCTGCTCACCGATAACTGTGCGCGGGATCCTGTTGCGGGCACACTGGTCAACGCCGTAGGTACAGCCGCCGTCTTCGACGCTGCATGGCGGCTAGGAGTACGCCGGGTTGTCTTCGGCTCCTCGGTTGCCGCACTCGGATATCGTGCCGGACCACCGCCGGGAGATAGAGCTTCGCTTAGTCCCACGAGTGTGTACGGCGCGACCAAGGCGTATGGCGAACTACTGGCAGGTGCGCTCAGAACAGAGCGTCCGGAGCAGGAGCTGGTAGGTTTGCGCTTCGGCTGGGTCTACGGGTGGGGTAGGGTTCGCGGCTGGAATATTCTCCAGCAGATGATCGAGGCGTTTGCACTGGAGCATGATGAAGTATTGTACCCCGACTACGACCGGCCTAACGACTGGACCTATATTGATGACGCCCTTGATGCTATTCTGCGCTGCCTCGATTCGCCCAGACCGAGCGTGCCGGCATACAACGTCCCAGGGGCGTACCGCACGGTCCAGGAGGCCGTAGCGTATCTACACACACTGTTCCCACACTCCAATCCCGTGGCGCGCCCGGCTCATCTGCCGGATGACGCATGGAACTTTCGACTCGATCATATCACGCAAGAGACAGGTTACCGGCCCCGGATTGGCTTGGAGGCAGGCTTGGAGCAAACCGTTGCTGCAATCCGTCGGTATCACGGATTACCCGAACTACTTACTACCTGTAAGGAATGTACTCTATGAATAATCGTGAGATTCGGGTAGGCCTCGTCGGTGCAGGCAGCATCGCGCAGGTTGCCGAGCTTCCAGCCCTGGCCGCTGAGCCCGGAGTAACTATCGCTGGAGTGGTCACGCAGACGGTGGAGACTGCCGAGAGCAACCTGGCTCGGTGGCCTATCGAGCGCGCCTATGCTTCGGTAGAAGAGATGATTGCTGAGGCACAGCTAGATGCTCTATTTGTCCTGACCCCCAAATATGCCCACGTACGCTTTGTCGAGCTCGGACTTTCTTCCGGCCTCGACGTCTTCTGCGAAAAGCCGCTGGCGACAACGCTTGCCGATGCACGCTACGTAGCCGACATGGCCGATCAGGTCGGGCAACTACTCATGGTGGCCTTCAACCGGCGCTACGCACAGGTGTATAAGCTCGCCCGGCAGCACTTTGGCGAAGATCACCCCCAGTTCTGCGTGGCTCAGAAGAACCGCACGGGATCTGAATACCGGGCCACACTGGAGAACGCCATTCACATGATTGATCTTCTGCGATGGTTCTGTGGCGAGCCGGAACAGGTGACGGCGCACTCGACCATGCCGGATCCCTATCGAGAGGACGGCACTATGGCGCTCATACGCTTCAACACGGGTGCGATAGGCACACTGGTCGCGGCGCGCACGGCAGGCGAGTGGGATGAGCGTTTCGATGCCTACGGCGACAATACCAGCGTGCGTGTCACCGCGCCCGATACAGTAGCCGTCAGTTCGGGTGGTGAAACTCGCCTCGTCGAGATGCGGCCTCGAGCCATGGGCTGGGCGCAAGCTACTACCACAATGGGGTTCGCGCCCGAGGTGAGCCATTTTATCTCGTGTGTGCGCGAGCGACGCAAGCCTCTGACAGATGGGCAGGAGGCAGTTCGAACCCAGGAGCTAGTAGAGGAGATCCTGCGACAGGCCGGCCTGCCGCTAGAGGATCGTGCTGACGTGCGGCGGTCAGCAGATTAGAAGGTATTGAAGAGATTGGAGGGGAAATATGACAAAACTCAAGGTTGGCATCTATTTGCCGAGTTTCGCCTATCCAGAAGATGGCATTGATCATGCGGAGCGGCTACGCACCTGGATTGTTCGTGCAGAGGAACTCGGCTTCGACTCGCTCTGGGTCACCGACCATATGCTGAGAGCACGTGAAATGTATGCGCGTCCCTGGCTGGAGCCGCTAGTGACACTTGCCTTTGCAGCCTCTCTGACACATCGCGTGCTCCTCGGACCGGGAGTTCTTCTCCTACCTCTACGCCAGCCTGTTATGTTAGCGAAAGAGTTAGCCAGTCTCCAAGCACTTGCGCGGGGGCGGTTTGTGCTTGGAGCAGGCACCGGGTGGTCTCCGGCAGAGTTCGCGGCGGTAGGGACGAAACGCAGCGAACGGGGACGCCGAACCGACGAAACTCTGGAGATTGTACGTCGTCTATTACGCGGTGAGAGGGTGACTTACGAGGGATCGTTTGTCTCACTGGAAGATCTGGAGATCGAGCCGTCTCCAGTCGAGATGCCGGTATGGATCGGGGGCGGCAGCCAGGCCGCGGACGAGCATTCAGTCGAGAAGCCTGTGATGCACCCGCAAGTGGCACGCCGGATCGCCGGCGCGGATGGCTGGTTCACCCGCCCCTCGGCACCACCTGAGGACATCGTTAGTGACTGGCACCAGTTGCAACCCTACCTCGCGGAAGCAGGCCGGTCCCCTGACAACTTGATCATTGGACACGGGCAGTGGCTACATCTAACTGAGGAAGATAACCATGATCACGCTGTGGATATCCAGCACAGGGTGGCAACAGAGATTGTAAGCTCGCACCGCCCACCTGAACTGCTGGAGCGATACTATCTCTTCGGGACGCTCGACGAGGTGGTGGCAACATGCCGAACGCGATCAGAAATAGGGGTGGAGCACCTTATCATACATCCCTACACTGATGATCCCGCCCAACTTGAACTGTGGGGCAGTGCATTGCTCCCCCGCCTGAAAGCTCTGGAGGTAACAAGGCCCCCAGTATAGGTCGGATGTGCCCGCTATTGCCTCGTATACGAGATGGCGTAGAGCGAGCACATAATAGTAGAGACCTGAGAGTTGGAGGTAGTACATGCCTCGTGGCTCTATACGTATCATAGACATTGCAGAGCAAGTAGGTGTTTCTGTTTCTGCCGTCTCGGCAGTGCTCAACAACAAGGCCGAGGCGGCGCGTATTTCGCCGCAGCTACAGAGGCGTGTCCTGGATGCTGCGCGTGATTTGGGATATCAGCCTAACATTGCAGCGCGTCGTCTGCGCGTGGGCGGCCGCAGCGACCAGAGCACATATCTCGCCGTCGCGACATCCTTAGAGACATCCATGCAGCTTCTAGGCTCGGTTGTGCGCGGCGTGCAGCAGTTCGCCGCGCAGTCTGAGAAGCCTATACAACTGACTATCGAAACCTTCCACCGAGGGCACGTGCATCAACTTCCGGGACTGCTTGACGGCACGCGGTTCAATGGGGCGATCATTGCAAACACCGCACCTGAAGATGATGCTTTTCTGGCTGATGCAACCATACCTCTCCCGCTTGTGGTCTTTCTACGCGAGATCGCCGGGCAAAGTTGGGTATCGAGTCATGCGCATAACGCCGGTGCACAAGCAGCCGCTCTGTTTCTAGCTGACGGGCGGCGCCGGCCGGCAGTCTTGGTGCCCGCCGACCAGACACAGGTTCGACGAGCCCGGCAAGAAGGCTTCACGAAGGCGCTTATAGATGCCGGCTTCCCCGCCACACAGATTGTTGAGATCGTCAGCGATTCGTTCAGCGAGGAAGGGGGCTATCGGGCTATCGAACGCTTTCTGTCTGCCGGAGGAGAGTGCGATGCGCTCTTTGCCGTGGGTGACATCATGGCTTTCGGAGCACTCCCAGCCATTAAGGTCGCGGGGCTGCACCTCCCTGAGGACGTAGCCGTCATAGGCCACGATGACCTCGATATGGCACGCTTCGTTGATCCACCTCTGACAACCTTTCGTCTGCCTCTGATTGATATGGCGAGCGATGCGGCAGGAATGGTGCTTGAGATGCTCGACCGGGGGCATAATGCCACTATTCACCGTATCTATGACGCAGAGTTGATCGTGCGTAGCTCCACCTGATTCACTACGCATCCGGAGCCATATGACGGGCGTCGCTACTGTCGCGCTAAGCAAGCAGATCAAGTGGCGAGTAGCAAAACGATAAATCAGTGTCAGTGTGGCACGGCCTTCTGGACATGAGGGAATGTGACTATGCAACAAGCGCGCATTTGTGTTGTCGGCAGTATCAATATGGACCTGGTAGTCAGCACCCCCGCGTTGCCGGTTCCCGGGCAGACAGTTCTGGGGGGGCCTTTCCGTACATTTGCCGGTGGAAAGGGGGCGAACCAGGCTGTAGCTGCGGCGCGGGCTGGAGGCCACGTGGCGATGGTTGGCTGTGTGGGGGCAGACAGCTATGGCATGATACTGAGGAAGGAACTTGTCGATAACTGTGTTGACGTGTCTAATGTACACATCCGGGAGGGAGTGGCTACCGGTGTAGCACTGATTGCTGTTGACCCGACAGGTCAGAATACAATTGTTGTGGCCCCCGGAGCCAATGCTACTCTCACCCTAGCAGACATCGAGCAGGCGGCTTCTATCATCTCCACATCTGCGGTTCTGGTGCTGCAACTTGAGGTGCCGCTGCCCATCGTTGTCCGAGCTGCAGAGCTAGCGCGCAAATCTGGTACGCGTGTCGTCTTCAATCCAGCCCCAGCTATGCCGCTGGATAACACTCTGTTGAAACTTGCAGACGTGCTTGTGCCCAACGAGACGGAAGCGGCTACGCTGACGGGCCTACAGCCTGATGGTTGGACAGTCGCTGAACATATGGCGCATGCGCTCCGAAGTCGCGGGCCGCAATCGGTGGTGATCACGCTGGGAGAGCGCGGAGCAGTATTTACCGACGGGGAGAATAGCATCAGACAAGCGCCCTTTGCAGTGCGGGCGGTAGATGCAACGGCTGCTGGAGATGCCTTCATAGGCGGCCTGGCCGTCGCCCTGGCAGAGAACTGTTCCCTTTCTGAGGCGGTGCGCTGGGGTGCAGCCGCTGGTGCATTAGCCGCAACCCAACATGGGGCACAACCCTCACTGCCGGACCGGGCACTAATTGAAAAGCTGTTGTCCTGTAGTGTGCGAATATGCTATCCGTGATGCCGGCGGAAGTTATGCCGCATCACGATAATAGGGGTAGAATGAGCGAAGCTGTCACCAGGGGCAAGATATCTTGATAGAGAGAGACTCAAGTTGAGAGAGGCCTCTGAAATAGCTCTGTGGTGGCTACTTACTCCATCCGCGCTCATGCTATCCTTTGGTAATCGTGATGTAAGCCGCCCAGTACTGGAAAGCTGATTACCTTTCCGTGATCCCCATCAGCGCCGGGTGGTGCTTTCTGCACTGGTGGCTGTGGCACTTCCGGGACAGCTTGGCCAATCCCTTGATGAGGTCGCGCCGAGTTGTAGTATTCCACGAACTCTTTGATCACTCTATGCAGGTGCCTTTCGTTGAGTACAAGGACGTGGTCCAGGCACTCTCGCCTGACCGTCCCCATAAACCGCTCACAGCAGGCATTCGCTTTGGCTTGCCCTCATAAAGCTTCCTAATTTGGTGTTCGCAGAACTTCGATCCCGCTGCCTACAGCAACTCGCGTGAAGCCTGTCCCGAATTTGCTATCGTTATCACGAATCAGGAATCTTGGAACTTGCCCGAAAGGTGTTGCCTCCCG
>JBBSIK010000198.1:0-6016 GCA_038232115.1 Chloroflexia bacterium | reverse complement strand
GCACCATGCTCTCGACCTCCCTCGTCGCATATTCATTTGCGCGTCTGCGCTGGCCGGGGCGCGACCTGGTCTTCGGGCTGGTGCTGGCGACGATGATGCTGCCCGGTGTGGTGACACTGATCCCGCAGTTTATTCTCTTCTCTAAGCTACCGGCTTTCGGGATCCAGGGATCGCCGACGTGGGTGAATACTTTCCTGCCCCTCGTGGTGCCCGCCTTCACCGGTAACGCGTTCTTCATCTTCCTGATGCGCCAGTTTATGCGGGGCATCCCTATGGAGCTTTCGGAGGCCGCCAAGATAGATGGGGCTTCCGAAATCCGAATCTGGTGGAGCGTCGTGCTCCCACTGACCAAGCCGGTGCTGGCGGCAGTGGCGATCTTTACGTTCCAGGGCGCATGGGAAGATTTCCTTGGGCCGCTGATCTACCTGCAGAGGGAAGAGTTGTATACCCTGCAACTGGCCTTGCGCTCGTTTGATGCCGCAGCCGGTGGTGCGCCCGCCTGGAACTGGCTGATGGCAGCCAGTGTAGTGGTAATGCTGCCGGTGTTGATCATCTTTATCATATTCCAGCGGTACTTCATCGAAGGCGTCACACTTACGGGTATGGGCGGAAGGTGAAACGTGAAACGTGAAGCGTGAAACGTGAAGGGTAATGCGTAATGCGTGAAGGGATTAACTCAGCAGAGTGCTGCTCACCTGAGTTAATCCCTTCACGGTTTCACGTTTCACGCATTACGTTTCACGTTCCAGCATCGAGCCAGTCGGTCCAGCGGGCGCCATTCTTGCCGAAGTCCCGCCCGGTAGCGGCGATGAGAGCCGAATGAGCCTGCTCGGCCAGCAGCGCCCGCACGTCGTTGAGGTATCCGATCAACACTGCGACCCCTTTTGGGCTGCCGCAGCGCGCTAGTGCCCTGGTTATTGCCAGTTCCAGCAGGGCCTGACGCTCTTTGAAGAAGTCGGGTTGAACGCCCGACAGGGCGGCCTGACCTCGGAGCGCAGGGTAGGAATGGAGTTTCTCAAGGCTAGGAACCGCCGCCGGGTCGCCTAACTCCTCTGCGCCGAAGCAGACCGCATCTACATAGTAGAATGTGCCCTTGTGCCGGTCGCAAATATCCTCTTCAGTCGCCTCCAGCAAGTCGGCTACCTTTGTCCACACAGGTATGCTGCGTGCGTCACGGCACATGCCGAGAGAATAGAGCAGGTAGACTACGTCCGGCATCGCCCCCTGGTCCGGCGGGAATCCGGCATGCCTTATCTGCGAGTCGCGGGCGGGGAGCTTTTCGCCCGACATGGCCCTCTCTATTTCCTCGATCAGGACGGGCGCAGCGGCGGAAGACCGGTACATGGCGAGCGCCTGCGCCAGCAGCAAACGGCGGCGACCCGTTGCGCTTCCCAACTCTTGCTCCAGCACAGGCACGATGGCCGGCCCCGCCGTACACACCTGCACCATCGGGATCGACTCGTCAAAGATCTCGCCCATCTCCATATCGGAGTAAGCGTAGAGCGGCTTGTCGCCTGACAGGGAAGCGACCAGCGACTGCAATTCAGCTTCGGTACGCTGCCCCGGCTCGGGCTTGAGGGCGCTAGAAGTTGCGTCTAGGTGTCGGGTGGTTAGTGCGGGCTGCACACCCACCGAGCGAGAGGTCACGTCAGGCGGCAGCAGTCCCTCCTTGACCAGGCGGTGTTGTAGATCGGCGATACTAATATCTCTCGGCAGCTTGCCGGTTTGGACGGCCTGTGCTGCGGCTAACCCCGCGACCCCGCCCAGGTTCTCCATATCAGCCTGCATTCGGATGGCCGGCAACGCAGCGTGCGTCGCCGAGATAGCCTTACCTGCGACGATTATCCCTTCAAGCCCCTTGGGGAGGAGCATGCGGAAAGGTATCTCTATCTCCAGGTTGGGCGGGATGAGGCCCATGCGGACCCAGGGAGAGTCGCTCGGACCCTTCACGTCGTGATTGCTGTAATGGATGTTCACCACGTCGGTCCAGCGTCGCCGTAGGAGTTGGTCGGTATGTGTCATCACTACGTCACCCAGGATATGCCGCGTCTCTCGCGGCGCGAGGTATACGCCGTGGTCATAGCAGCCATTACCGCGCCTGCGCCCGGCGAGTATGGCGCGAGTGTAGTCCTCGATATTGGAGACGTCCGCCATACTGGTGGAATTGTTGCGCGTGCGGCCCGGTGTAACGAACTGGGCCAGGGAGTACCACATTACGGTGTGGTCGCGCTCCGACCCGTACACGTAGTCGGCTCCCGCAAATGCTGCCACATCGCCATCGCCCGTAGCGTCTATCACTACATCCGCCAGCACAGCAAACAGGCCCCACCGGGTAGCTACGACCACGCCCCGCACGCGGTTCTCCTCGGTTATCGCCCCGATTGTGATGGCGTTGAAGATCGTGCGGACACCCGCCCCCTCTGCCTCGCGCAGCAGGGCGTACATCTTTGCCTCTACGCTCCACTTCGGTCTGGTGTATCGCAGGCAGCGTTGCACCTCTTCGGTCAGGCGCGATACGCGGGCTGCAAATCCGACGTGGCGGCCATACCAGTAGCTGTCAACACCGCCTAACGTGCCAGTGCCACCTAACCCCGGGTTCATCTCAAGCAAGGCCACGCGTAGCCCCTCGCGTGCTGCTGTCGCACCGCTGGTCCCACCACCCACCACCAGAACGTTAGCCCGCTCCACGTCCAAGACCGTTATCTGCTCCGGCTCAACCGCGTACTGTGGATAGTCGCGGCCCCGTTGCGGCGAGTCAGGCTCACTTACGCGCAGGGCCGTTGACAGAGGAGGGACGACAGACGATGCACGGCGGTAGTTGGTATTTAGCGGTTCGTCATTCGTGGTTCGTCGCCCGTCGTCCGTCATCCACTTGATGCAAGCTTTTGCGAACGCCTCGCCTATTTGGGCGGCTGTAACGGGATCGCGGAGCAGGCGAGACTGGTCTTCCTCCAGCCGAGCGGCTTCGTTCAAGCACCACAGCCCAGGGCAGGGGCCCGCGAAGCACAAGAGCTCAGGCTGAGGGTTTGCGCCCTCGAGCGTCAGCTTAATCACCTCTGCCCCTCTCGCCCAGTCGGGTACAGACCCGCCCATCACCCCGGTTTGGGGTCCGTGCAACTCGTAAGAGGTAGTTGCCAGCACGGAGCCGGCAAAGGCGGGCACTTCGGACAGGAGGTACTCGGCCAGCCTCATACGCGCCAGGCGTGCCGCGACCTCCCTCCGCATGTAACCTTCCGGCCCGTCCTCGAACGGTAGCTCAAGCTCGCACTCTACAAGCAGGTGCTCCTCACCTCGGTAGCCACGATGCAACACCACCTTATCGTTCGCCAAACCTAAATGCCTGGGGACGGGTAAAGATTGTTTGTCCAGGGGTCCCACGCCGTCGAACTCAAGTGTGCGGTTGTAGCGGACATGACTGGGAGCGGCGGAAAGGAAGGTCGCGCCCGCAAACCTTGCGACCGATGCCGCCTCGGAAGCGTCCACTATCAAAGGAGCTGTGATCGCTTGCCGCCCCGACTTGTTGCCGATGATCAGAGCCTCCACTCCGTCCTCGCCGCTGCATAAGCCGGCAGGTTGGCTTGCGTAGATCAACTCAATACCGGCAGTGGAGAGCATCTCTTCCAGGCAGAGTTTAAGGGTGTCCATTTTGAGGGGAACTTCTTTGAGGCGAACCTCACCTAGAGCCATACTCTGCTCACTCATTCCCAGGGAGGTCGCTAACTGCTCCCAGAGGTGGCCTGCGCCCCCATCTTTAGGCAGGAGCGCCCAGGGCCGTAGTGTAGCTGTGGCCTCTCGCCCCAGGTAGGTGCGCGGCTCGACGACCACCACGCGATAGCCGGAGCGGGCATATTCGAGCGCAGCAGCGATGCCCGCGAACCCCCCCTCCCACAACGAGCACGTCAGCCGAGCGGAGCACCGGCAGGGGGCGGCGGCTCGACCACACTTGCGTTTGCGAATCATGTGGAGTAGGTTGCATCAAGTATCTATACGGTAGCTGGCGTATCTTCATTGTCAGTGTATAATATCATCGTCCGGTTAGCAAACACGGGGGAGCGCGGTACTTCATCAAAGGCGTCACTCTCGTCGGTATGTGAGACCGCTAAGACAAGTTATCGAGTTACCTGTACCGCATGCATCCTGTAGAGCAAAAAAGGAGTGGTAGTATGTCTATATTCGACGAAGAGGGCCAAATCAAAGAAAACAAACTGAAGGGCCTGGTTGATAATCTGCCCAGTGCCGGTGCAGCAGGTGACAGCGGTACTGAGCCTTCCGATTTTGACAGCAGCCTGGACGAGAGCCTGGTGACCGACATAGGTTTTCTAGCCGCGGGGCAGACAGCGTCAAACACCCTGGGCTCCGGGGGGATCGCTAGCGCCTCGAGCGCCGGTAGCGCCGGCGGTGCAGCCATAGCAGGCGGCGCCGCATACGCTCTTGAGGACGATATCTCCGACGAAGGACCCACTGACGACAACAGCGTGGACAACACGGATGCGCCTGACGGCTTTACCGGTGCAGGTGTGGAAGCTGCCGGCACGGACCCTACTGATCGCCTGCGGTAAGTGGGGTCCGTGCAGAAATAGCTATGAAGAAATAGCTATGAATACATTGGACAACAGAGTGCAGAGGGCGCACCACCCTGTGCCACTTTTTGTTGTTGCGCGAAGGGGAACAGATGGCAAACCGATACGAGGTGGCCTTGGCACCGGGGGATGGCATCGGCAACGAGGTCATCCCAGCAGGTTTGCGTGTACTCAACGCCGTGGGTGAGATGACCGGCAGTTTCCACCTGCAAACTCGCGGTTTTCCGTGAGGGTGCGAGTTCTACCTGCGGCACGGGCGCATGATGGACGATGCTGGGCTGAGCCAGCTTTCGTCGTTCGACGCTATCTACCTGGGGGCGGTGGGCTACCCCACCGCCCCTGATCATATCTCGCTGTGGGGACTGCTCTTACCGATCCGCCAGGGCTTCGACCAGTATGTCAATCTTCGGCCCATCCGCCTACTGGAGGGAATCCTGGGACCCTTACGCGACAAAGGACCCGGAGATATAGATTTTGTGGTGGTACGCGAAAACACTGAAGGTGAGTACAGCGGCCACGGGGGACGCAGCCATATTGGGCGAGCGCACGAAGTGGCTACGCAGACGACCGTGTTCACACGAGCCAGGGTAGAGCGGGTGATACGCTACTCGTTTGAGCTTGCGCGCTCCCGTGGCTCAAAACGTGGGAAGCCTCTTATTAGTGCCACCAAGTCCAATGCCCAGCAGTACACATCGGTGCTGTGGGATGAAGTGTGCGCCCTGGTCGCAAAAGATTACCCCGAGGTGGAGTGCCGCAGCATGCTGGTAGATGCGCTCGCGGCCCTTATGGTGCTGCACCCGGAGCGCATGGACGTGGTTGTGGCCTCCAATCTTTTGGCGACATCCTGACCGATTTGGGAGGTGCTTTGCAAGGTAGCCTGGGTATCCCCGCCAGCGCCAACCTGAACCCGGAGAAGCAGTATCCCTCGATGTTCGAGCCTGTGCATGGCTCCGCGCCTGATATAGCAGAGCGGAAAATTTCCAATCCACTCGCTACCATCTGGGCCGGGGCGATGATGGTTGAGCACCTGGGAGAGCGGGAGGGTGCTGGACTGGTGATGCAGGCCCTGGAGCAGGTGGTGGCTGAGGGTCGCACCCTTACCCCCTGACTTCGGCGGCACCGGTACAACAGAGGATGTAGCCGACGCCGTGATAGCCGCGCTTGGCACCCGATCTTAGAGTGCGCATCTGGTATACTTACATAGCATATAGGTCATAAAGGCGCATGTTATAGCTACGCACATTGACTGCTAAACTTGAGCAAGGACAATGGACGATGCAGAAGGCGGTTCCCGTCGTCCATCGTCAAGGATATTAGATGTCAATGCACTCAGCTATAAGGAGACCGACCAATGATAGTAGACGACGTACGGAACCCGGTAACCTTATCGAGCAAAGGCAATCTAGAAGAGTTTAGATTCTTGTCTGGGGGCGAAT
>JBBSIK010000197.1:0-6040 GCA_038232115.1 Chloroflexia bacterium | reverse complement strand
GTGGCCGCACCTGTTCGGTCTTAAGTAAGCCGTACAGCGACAACACATACATTCCATGGGCCCGCTCGTCGAGCGTTGCGGGTGTTGCATGGTCGCTAATGGCGCGAGCGGTCTCTACGGTGAGATATTCCAGCCCACGATTTAGCACACCCTGGTCAATGCCTGCTGCCTGCATAGACGGGCCGGTGGTGTCGCTGGTGGCAAGTCCTGCGCGGCGCATGGCAAGCAGCACATGGCTCGTGCCTGCTACATCGCTTGTGCCGGCGATTTCAGCGCCCCATCCGCCATCCTGGTGTTGCGCGGAGTACAGGTCCTGTAGCAAGAGGGAACGAGCAATGCCGGATTGTTCCAGGCCAGCTTTGTCCTCGCCCTCCACTCGCCTGTAAGCAGCAGCCACCACGGGCGCGCATGATAGCCGGGCAGCCGCCAGCGCCACACCTTGCTCAGGCTCATCAGACGGCATGGGTAGCCCTTCGGCTATACCGGCCAGCGCGGGCAGCAGCGAAGTGGATGCGCGTATCTCTAGCTGGACGCTGCCATTGCTCAGGCCGGACGGTACATGCACCGCTATATCGCGTTCGCCTGTAAGTAGGCCGGCGGCGTATGAGGTGTTGTCCAGGTCACTCTTCACAGTCTGCACAGGCAAGCGCCAGGTGCTGGAAATGCCGTTCGCCGATGTGACGTCGAACTTTAGCTCTGTCTGTCCCTTCAAGGCGCTGTACTGCCAATCGAGCTTACGCCAACCACCGGCTTCGATTTCCACTCCCTGTGACTCGGCGCCGAGTAGCGCGATACCGTCCGGAGCCGACAAGCGCATGCTGGTGGATACAGACAGGTCCGTCGGATTGTGCAGCACCACGGACACAGATTGAGGCTTGCCTGCTTGAGCCTCCTTGAGCGATGGGAGTTGCACCGCAAGGCCCGGCGTCACTTGCACTACCGACCAGGCGCGTTCGTATAACCCATCCGGCGTTGCAGCCTCAACCATGACGTACCACAAGCCCGGTTCCGTGGGCGCACTCAGGGTGGCCGTGACGGGTGTACTTGCCTGCAGGGCGACATTAGCATCCCAGTCGGGTGTCTGCTCCGACGATCTATCGCCCGAAACAGGTCGCAGCCAGACCGATGCGACGCCTTGCATGCCCTGCCCCTCGGCGTCTCGTAGCGAGAGGGCAAGCGGCATCGGAGCGCCTGCGACAGCCATGTTCGGCCCGTTTACGCGCAATGTCAGATCAGGGCTTTGCGCGGGCATCAGTAACATCCTTCGTGATTCGCTGTGCCCGCCACGCATGATACTGACAGTACCCCCGGCAAACTGCGCCCCCATCTTGACTGTTACATCGCCACCGGCCCCCGCGAGGTCTACCACCTGCACGAACCGCTCGCCAGACAGCGCCTCCCCGGTTACAAGCACGTTGCCCGTGGTAAGTACACCCGTGGCCCCTAACTCCACAATTCGCACGGCGATGCTGCCATCCCGGCGGCTTCGTGCATTGGCTGCAACGTCCATGAGTGGCGACACGATCTGAGGCAGCCCTGCTTGAGAAGCCTGTTCGGGGGCAAAATCTATGTATTGTATATAGTTCCCCGCTCTATCTGCCAGGCTTGCCTGCACTTCTATGTAAAGGCCGGGATCATTATATGCGGTGGTCCACCTGGTGGTAGGTAGCGTGAAGATGGCCCGCCCATTCTGGTCGGCGGTGGCTGTCAGCGGTTGCGAGGCCCATGCATCTCCTGCTATGCCGAGAGTTGCCGTCAGTATCGCTCCGGCGGCGGGCGCGCCTCCCTCACCCAGCACGCTCACGGTACGGGTGATAAGCAGCGACTCAGAAGCTGTGTATTCCGCCGCCGGAACGATGTAGACGCTGAGACCTTGTTTATCGGGCGAGGCGATCTCGACAGGGAAGCTGCGCTGGATGTTGGCGGCGCGCACTTGTAAATTGTAGGTCCCAGGGCGTGCTAGCGAGGAGATGGGGAATAGGCCGCCCACCCCGCCCACGCTGTCGGGCCGTAGAGTCAGGGTTGCGAGCGGCGCATCTTCTGGCGTGCGTAGCTGCACCGTCACGTCTTGCTCGGGGCTGGGGGTGGCTGGGGCCGCTTCCGCCGGGGCATGGAGGAGCACGCGGAAGTTGATCGTCTGCCCCGGCAGGTAAATCGCTCTGTCGGTCCGCAGCGATGCAACCAGGGTATCGAGCCGGCTGTTGGTTGGCTTAGTGGTCGCCTCCAGGGTGGTGGCTGCAATGTGGCCGCCCGTATCCTGCGCTATAGCCAGGGTGGAGTTGACTGCTGTGGCGGCCCATAGTCCATCGCGAGTGGTTGTGCCCTTCTCTAGCAGGCTACCCTCGGCTGCATACAACGATATTTCCGCGCCACCCCACGCTTGCCCGGCTTCATCAGTGGCCCAGAAGGCAGAGGGGGCTACGCTCCGCGCCTGCGCAAGGTTACGGTCTGCCACGATGAGCAACTGCCAGTCGGTGAGCATAGCGCCGCGCGTGAGAGCCTCTGCCCGTAGTAGATAGATCCCAGCGGGCAGCCCTTCGATTGTGATCGGATCTCCCCATGCGGTATCTTCGGGCGATGTAGCGCGGAATGTCTTGACATGTTCCAGGTTGTCGGTGAAACGATCCGGTAGCTGAGACGGCCAGGGGAGCGCCTGTGCCTTCAACGCTGATAAACTGTCCGCGCTCAGCTTGTAAGCGTGGACTACGACGCGGCCTAACGGGGTGCCTGCTGCTTCTGCTTCCTCTAATGTGCCACTATACTCAACTGTGGAGGCTTCTCCGGCCTGCACCACCCTCACACGCCCCTGCTTTAACCTCAGAGACGGCGATGGCGTAGTTGCCTGATAGGTAAACTCGTATGCCTTCCCCAGTGTCTCGCCGCTGCCTGTAAGTGCGCCCTCGCCCACGCGCAGCGAAATTGTGCCTTCGGGCAGGGGCGCGTCGGGAGAGACGGTGAGATTGCGGCCATCGTTACTCCAGATAAGGGTCGCAGACAGCCTCTCGTTGGTGCCTTCCGAGTAGAGGCTAACCTTGTCGGCGGTACCTGCCTTGTCCATTGGCGTATCGAAAGCGATGCTAAGAGTGCCCGTTAGGGGCACATGCGCCTGGGAGGGCAAACCTGGCGACACCGCATGAGGGGCAAGGGTATGAAACGACCACTGTAGCGGCTTGCCCAGAGGAGTGCCCGCCAGCGAGCGCGCGGTGTTGCTCAGGGTAGCGCTATAGGTGACACCGCGCAGGAGACCGGGTTGGCCGGGCACGAAGCTCACCTCATTGTCGGCTGTCCAGTTGAACGAGCCCGCGATTGGAGGCTGTATCAGCATGGCGCTCTCGACAGAGGAACGGTCCATCGGCTGGTCAAACCGCACGCGCAGGGGCGAGTCGGTTGGCACACCGGCCATGCCTTCGGTGGGCAGTATGCGTACAGGATTAGGCACCGCAACCGGACCACCCACGCCATTTTCGCCCAGCGACACTGCGGAGAGGGGTGTAGAGCTTATCACGATGCGGCTGTTGTCGCTCGGAAATTCGAAGCCGAGCTTGTTATAGCCGTTAATGGGTGGGAGGACGCCCGTCCAATATGCCAGACTGACCATCGCCATGAACGAGGCGGCGGCAGCCAGCATCACGCTACGTGTAGATGGATCGAACCTGAGTAGCAGCCCGGCGGCACCCAGGCGCAATCCACCCACGTGGGCTACCGGACGCTGTGGCTGCGGTTGTAGTCCACGCTTGCTTGCTTGGGGTTGTATTTTGGTGGGGTGATCCTTCACCGTGCTCAGGACGGCGTTACGCACCCAGTCGGATGGAACGGCTTCGGGTAGACCTTTCAGCAGCGTATCGGTCTGGCGGGCCTTTGCCAGCCAGGTGGCGCATTCGCGGCAACCCTGGATGTGCGCCATTAACTCTTGCCGCTGGCGAGGCGTGACCTCGCCATCAACATAGCGCGAGAGTAGCTGCCGGTATCGGGCGCAACTCACCTGGCGACTCCGCGTTTATCGTTGTTGGTACTGTCTGAGGAGCCACCAGTGCCGGCGGTAGGACCCTGGGTACCTGCTTCCGGCATATGAGCCAACTGCCCGTATATATGTTGGAAAGACTCGCGCGCTCGGGCCAGGCGGCTAAAGACAGTGCCTTTCGGTATCTTGAGGATTTCGGCTATCTCTTCGCACGAAAAGCCTTCCACCGAGCGCAAAACCAGGCACACTGCAAGCGCAGGAGGCATCTGAGCCACGGCATGGCGCACGATCTCTGCCTCGATAACCTGGGGCGTAAAGTCGTCGCATGTGAATTCGTCGCTCTTATCGCTCTCTTCGAGAATAGGCATCCAGGTGATCAGCTTGCGGCGGCGAAGGATGTCGAAGGCGGCGTTGGAAGCTATTCGATAGAGCCACGCGCCCACATTGGAGTCTGAGGCTATCTTCTGGATGTTCTGAAAAGCGCGCAGAAATGTGTCCTGAGTGATGTCGTCGGCCTGTTCCTGGCTGCCCACCAGGCGGAATACGTAGCGGTAAATCTGAGGACTGAAGTGCTCGTATATAAGCACAAAAGCCTCGTCATCGCCGTTGCGTGCCCGTTCGATAACAGCTATATCCATGGGACGCTCGCCTGTGGTATGAATGGGTGAAAAGCCGGCATGCTGAGTAGCTAGCATGTGAATGGAATGCCCCCTGATTATATGAGGGATGATGTGGGGCGTCAAGCGAGTGATGGGTTATAGTTGTACGATTGATCGAGCCTTGCGGGTGATGTACAATGTGCGTACATACCATGCTCGGAGATGCTAATGTCGTTGTATATCGAAGATTTCATCTGGCGGGAGTGGGTAATTGAAAAGATTGTCGCCAAGCATAGGATTGAGCCATGGGAAGTGGAACAGGCATTGTTCAATGAGCCTTATAAGCTTCGCCGGGTTGAAGAAGGGAAAAGTCGTTTCTACGGACGAACAGATGCCGGACGCTATCTCTTTATCGTGTTTGCATGGGAAGGGTACCGGGTTAGAGTAGTTACGGCGCGAGATATGACTGCTGACGAGAGACGCTATTTTGCTAGAAAGTAGGGTAAGATATGGCTAAGACACCTAAGTTCGCCTCAGATCAAGAAGAGGCAGATTTCTGGGACACCCATGATTCTACCAACTATATGGACGATACAGTCGAAATAGATGCGGTCATCATAGACGCTCGTCCCAACAAGTCGCCCATCTCCCTACGTCTTGAGCCTGAAACGATAGCGCGGCTCAAGGAAGTCGCGGGCCGCAAGGGGATCGGCTACCAGACGCTGATCCGCATGTGGGTGTTGGAGCGACTGAATAGCGAACCTTAATAAGCCTTCACTATTTGTCGCCAGGTTCCATCAGCTTTGCAAGCTCGCCGGATGCGCGTAGTCTTTCTATAGTCGCGTTGATACGGGCGGCCAGCGCATCGGCGTGCGCTGGCATGACTACCACATATGGCTCGTCGGTGATGGGCGGGGAGAGCACCGAGACGGTGGCGAGATGTGAGGCAAAGAATGCCTGGGCGGAGAGGTTGTCGGTGATTGCCGCGTCCACCTCGCTGTGGGTAAGCGCAGCCAGGGCCTCTTCCGGCGTGCGATAGATCGAGCGCAGTTGCATGCCTGTGGCTGTTGTACGCTGAAGCCGTCGGGCTTCCGTGTCGGCACTGGAGCCGAGTTCCACGCCCACCCTCTTGCCGTGCAGCTCGGCCACTGAAGTGATGTTCGCTTTCCCTGCCCGCACGACGAGCACCTGCCCCGATTGGTAGTAGGGCACTGAATATCGCACGTCGCGCTGCCGATCCGGGATGATAGGCTGTGCTGAGATGATGACATCCACGTTGTCTGATGCGAGCGCATCATATAGTGTGTCGAGGGCGAGCGTCCGGTAGGCTACTTGCACGTCCAGATCGCCTGCTATTGCCTCCGCCAGCCGCGCATCGTAGCCCCCAACGCGACCCTCCCGCACCACATCGAACGGCGGGTAAGTCGGGTCCATGCCAACGCGCAGAGTGCCGCTCCCCACTACCCTTTGCAGGTACGGG
>JBBSIK010000196.1:0-6061 GCA_038232115.1 Chloroflexia bacterium | reverse complement strand
GGTCTTCTTCGACATCGAACCATGTGTAGAATCGCAGGGTGGCGCTGCTCAGCCCTCGCAGATCGAAACGGCGCGTCATAGTAGTGTCTGCAAGGTCCCCACGGTTGCTCCACCATATGCTTTGTCCGCTATGTGCAGGTGTTGCTATCACCTGCGTCTCCGGTCCGCCTGCGAAGTTGATCCTCAGCGTCGAGCCGTCCTGCGGAGGCGCTAGCTGCACGTAATCAGTGCCGAACTGCGACACGGTGTCGGCCAGCGACTTCGGGTAGCGGTCCACCACAGCTTGCGGCGAAACCTGCACCTGGCGGTCGGGATAGTTAAGCCCCTTTTCTTGCGAGCCTGCCTGCCCGTTCACGGCGTTTGCCAGGATCCACTTGCTGTATACGTCTATAAAGCGGTCCGAGAAGCCCAGGGAGGCCAGCGCATTATCTATCGCATCGGTGCCCTGCCCCTTTGCCGCGACCATCGCAGTGAGCGCCTTGTCACCGCCATAGTGTGACCTGAGAAAATCGAGAAAGAGCATAGACGCGCCGTAGTTAGCTCTCGCGGCATCGGGGTTGGGCTGCCAGGCGTTTAGCTGCACGTCCGGGCCGCGCATAAAATCGCCGTCCACCCCTACAGCATTGTAGCCGTTGAGTACGCTAGCCAGCACAGATGCGCCTTCATTGAGCCATACATCATGGCCGGGGTTCTGGTTCCAATGTATCATGTGCTGGAACTCGTGAGCCAGTGTGCCCCCCACGCCGTCCCAACCGCCGTTCGTATTGATGTAGATGATCTCACGCTGGTTGCTGAAGGGGTTGATGACGCGCGTGTTCTCGTCAGCCGAGGCATAGTAGCCGCCCGCGCCTGGAATTGGAGCGAACAGCACCGTCATGCGAGGATCGTTGTCCACGCCGGGTATCCACTCGCTGCCGAAAAGCCGGTGATCGGTGGTGTATATCTTCGATTCGAAGGTTTGCGCCGTGCTCGCGAGGGCTTTTTCGTCCACCGGCTGCCCACTCTGAGCATACCAGTAGACGTGGTCGGTAACCTCATATAGTCTGGCTGTAATAGTGTAGTAGTGCTTTGCCAGGATGTCGCTCATGAAGAAAATCTCCTCATGTCCTACTTTGAAGTTGCCAGGCGCCTTGCCGGTGGTGCGCGCAATCGGCTTGCTTGTTTTCAGCCTGAGCCGGGCGGTAATCAAATAGAGGTCGCGCAGAGGCACTATGGCCGCATCGAGCGTCTGCTTTGCCTGCTCTGCTGGAGAAGCAGGCGTAGCTACAACTGTACCCCGACCGGCGGGTGTGTTTATGGCTGCGTGTGTAGCTATTGGCGAGATGGTCTCCGGCGTTGCGGTCGGCGTTGGTGAGGGCGAAGCTGTGGGGTGCGGAGTGGCCGTAGGTGAAGGCGATGCAGTGGCTGTATGTATATCCGGGCCGTTCAGTCCACCCTGCTCCTGCGGCGTGACTGCGCTCGCCACCGCGGACACCGTGGGAGTAGCAGCTATCGTGGCTACGTTGCCGTGCTGACTGCCCGCACTGTAATTGATCGCCAGCAAAGCAAGCCCGCCTGCCACAAGTACCACCGTAACGACGGCCAGCAGGAAGGCTCGAAATCTGTTTGTTAGTGCTTGCCCGGTGGCTTGTGGCTGCTGGGGAGAAAACGACATGGGCGGGATGCTCGGGTTCCTATGGCGCAGTGTGGGGTATAGAGAGGCGCGACCCCATATCTGAACGCTTGCGCGATTTCACAGGCTTGGCCGGCTGCCGGGCCTGTGCGAATGTCTTGTCAATAATATAGCAGACTGTGGGTTGGGCCGCTATTTCTGAACGCGGTGAAGAATAACAAAAAACATGGTGCGGTACCCTGCGTCCCGCATACAGAGCAGCATTATCTATCCTGGGTACGCAATGTGCTACCTCCCTTGCGACCGTTCTTTATTCGGCATGTTGAGGAGTGCCGTTATACGAAGTGTTTCCTGGATGTGAGGACAACAAATGCAGGCAGAGCATACAGCACAAATGGGGCAAGCAGCCCAGTCTGAGCAGACCCCGATGGTGCGTGGCAGGGTCGTCATAGAGAACGTGCAACCGGAGATAGACGCGGGGCGTTTCGCTATCAAGCGGGTGCCGAGTGAGAAAGTCGCGGTGACCGCCGATGTGTTCACTGATGGGCACGAAGCTGTGTCGGCTGTGCTCGTGTATCGGCGGGAGAGTGAGACTCATTGGACCGAAGCGCCTCTCATCCCGCTCGCTAACGACAGGTGGCAAGCCGAGTTCACTGTCACGCACGTGGGGCAGTACCGCTACACAATACGAGCTTGGCTCGATCACTTCAAGTTCTGGCAGCGAGCAATGGTGAAGCGCATAGAAGCGGGGCAGGACATATCGGTTGACTTGCAAATAGGGGCTGAACTGGTGGAGGCCGCGCTAGGCCGGGTGCAGGGGCCGGATAGGGCTGCGCTGGAGATGTATGCCAGCGCGTTGCGAACGGGCGGACCTCTGGCTGTTCAATCCGCACTCTCAGAAGACCTTGCAGGGCTGATGTACCGCAACGCTGCCCGCGACCCGCTGGTCACTTACAGCCGCGAATTGCGGGTGACGGTGGACCCCACTCGCGCCCGCTTCAGCCAATGGTACGAGTTCTTCCCCCGCTCGTGCTGGCAACCCGGTTGCGATCACGGCACCTTCAAGGACTGCGAAGCGCGACTGGATTATGCGGCCTCACTCGGCTTCAACGTGGTATATCTACCGCCTATCCACCCTATCGGCAACACGCACCGCAAAGGCAAGAACAACAGCACAGTGGCCCAGCCTGGTGAAGTGGGCAGCCCATGGGCGATAGGCTCGCACGAGGGCGGGCACAAGGCGATCCACCCTCAACTGGGCACCCTCGATGATTTTCGCAGCCTCGTGCAGCGCGCCCGCGACATGGGTATTGATCTGGCGCTCGACATAGCCTTTCAGTGCTCGCCCGATCACCCCTACGTGAAAGAGCACCCGCAGTGGTTCCGCAAGCGTCCCGACGGTACCATACAATACGCCGAGAACCCGCCTAAAAAATATGAGGATATATACCCGTTCGACTTCGAGAGTGAGGACTGGCAGGCGATGTGGCAGGAGCTACGTAGCGTGATTCTCTATTGGATCGAGCAGGGGGCGCGCGTGTTCCGCATAGATAACCCCCACACCAAGTCACTGTCATTCTGGGAGTGGTGCATTAGTACCATCAAGCGCGATCACCCGCATGTGATCTTCCTCGCTGAGGCGTTCACCCGACCCAAGGTGATGTATTACCTGGCGAAGATCGGCTTCACGCAATCGTACAACTACTTCCCGTGGCGCAACACACGGTGGGAGCTTACCGAATGGATGACCGAGCTTACCACCACCGAGGTGAAGGAATACTACAGGCCCAATCTGTGGCCGAATACGCCAGACATACTGACCGAATTCTTGCAGGTGGGCGGGCGGTCCGCTTTCATGTCACGCTTCGTGCTGGCGGCCACCCTGGGCGCGAGCTACGGCATCTACGGCCCGGCCTACGAGCTTGGCGACAACCATCCCATAGCTTACAGTAAAGAGGAATATATCGACTCGGAGAAGTATGAGATAAAGCAGTGGGACGTTAGTTCGCCTCAAAGTATTGCTCCTCTCATAGCCAGGGTGAACCAGATACGCCGCGACAACGCTGCCTTGCAAAGCAACGAGGGTTTGCGCTTTCACGGCACCACCAACGACCGGCTGATCGCCTATACCAAGTCCACACTGGACCTGGACAACATCATACTGGCCGTAGTCAATCTAGACCCGTTCTACACGCAGTCGGGTATGGTAGACCTGCCGGTAGAGGAGTTCGGTATAGACCCATATCGCCCCTACCAGGTACATGATTTGCTCAGCGACAACCGCTTTATGTGGTCGGGGCGGCAGAACTACGTCGAGTTGAACCCTCAGAACCTGCCCGCCCACATCTTTAGCCTGCGTGTGGGTTCGCGTACCGAGCACGATTTTGATTATTACATGTAACTATGGACGAGGAGTATGAATTAGGAATTAGGAATTGTTAGGAGACGAAGACCCTATCCTGATCTTTGCGCGTTCTTTGCGTTTCTGTCTCCTACTAATTCCTAATTCATACCCCTCGTCCCGAGGTACTCACGCATGGAAGAAACAAGCAACTTTGTTCCGGTGGCCTCATGGGAGGAGATGCTGAAGGGGGAGAACCGGGTGGCATTGGAAGCCGTTCTACCGGATTACTTGCGGTCGTGTCGCTGGTTTGGCGGGAAGGCTCGCTCTATCGCTGGCGTTTCTATCACGAGTGCGGTACCTCTGGGGGGCAAGGGCCTCGGTGCGCGTATTGCCACTGTGCAGGTCAACTACGCAGAAGGCAACCCGCAGACTTATGTGCTGCCGTTGAACTTTGCCTGGGCTGAGCATGCTGCTCAGATAGAGGAGGACGTGCCACAGGCCGTCATCACGCGGCTGCGGGTGGGCGGGCAAGCGAGCGTGCTCTATGACGCGACCTGGGACAGCGATTTTGCCTCGTCACTGCTGGACGCCATAAGAAACAGCCGCCAATTTAGGAGTGGTAGCGTGGCGCTTGTTGGCTGGCCCACCCGCGCTTTCGAGAGGGTGCTTGGCTCACATGCCGCCAGTACTGCGTCCAGGGTCATGCGGGCGCAGCAGAGCAACACGTCGGTGGCTTACGGGGACAGCGCCATACTCAAGATGTTTCGTCGCCTGGAGGAGGGCACTAGCCCAGACCTTGAGGTGGGCCGCTTTCTTGGGGAGCAGGGCTTCACACATACGCCTCCGCTGGCCGGTGCAATCGAGTACAGGCATGCTGATGGCGAGCCGCTGACGCTGGCGATCTTGCAGGGCTTCGTGCCTAATCAGGGCGATGCCTGGCAGTATACGCTGGACTCTCTATGTCGCTATCTTGATTATGGCATGTCTCAGGGCAGTGTAGCGCCATCGGATGCGGCAGGTAGCGAGCGCAGACACCTGTTGGATATAGTCGGGATGGATGTGCCCGATCCGGTACGGCATGCCCTTGGCCCCTACCTCGACTCGGCTCGCCTGCTGGGGAGACGCACGGCGGAGATGCACCTGGCGCTGGCCTCGGACCCGAACGATCCCGCATTTGCCCCCGAACCCTTCACCTCCGACTATCTGCGTGGCATGTATGACTCGGTAAGCGAACTGACCGGCACGGCTTTCCGGCTGCTGCAAAATCGCGTGGCCGACCTGCCGGAAGAGATCAGGGCTGAGGCAAGCGATGTCATATCGAGCCATGATCGTATTCTGTCGCAGTTCCAGCCGCTACTTCAGCACAGACTGGAAGCGACTCGCACCCGCTGTCACGGCGACTACCATCTTGGACAGGTGTTATATACGGGCAGCGATTTCGTGATTATTGACTTCGAGGGTGAGCCTGTGCGGTTGTTGCGCGAGCGGCGGATGAAGCACTCGCCTCTCAAGGACGTAGCGGGTATGCTGCGCTCATTCCATTATGCTGCTTACGCTGCCATGTCCACCCGTATTGCCAAGCCTCTGTCAGAGGAGCTTACGGGCATCGAGGGCTGGGCCGACGCGTGGCACCGGTGGGTAAGTGTCTCCTTCCTGAGTGAGTACCTGCATGTGGCCTCGCAGGGTTCCTTCCTGCCGCAAAAGCCGGAAGACCTGCGCACACTGCTTGATATTTACTTGCTGGAGAAGGCCGTGTACGAGCTAATCTACGAACTGAACAACCGTCCCGACTGGGTGCGGATACCGTTGCAGGGCGTGCGCGAGTTGGCACGGTAGAGAAATTGTTGGCCTGTGAGGAACCAGACTCACCTTGTTGAAAATAGGGGCTAGGGGCTGGTTGTGTCTACGATTCTCGCTGCCGTTAAGTGTGATGACAGGCATGCGGCTTGCTCTATATTTATTTGGGCCAAGTGCCTCTGACAGTACAGGAAAGATACGGTATTGAAATGTCAAGCTGGGAGACAAGTTTGGGACTGAGATGGAAGACATTGGGGAAGAATGGAATGGGTCGAGTAATGAGGATCAAACTCATGCTTCTTGGTAGC
>JBBSIK010000195.1:0-6061 GCA_038232115.1 Chloroflexia bacterium | reverse complement strand
CCCTTTTGCATACTAATAGCCAGCGCGATCTCCTCGGTGGCGGACAGCAGCGAAACGCGCCCGATCTCGTGCAGGTACATACCCACCGAGTCCTCCGCGCTCTTATGCTCGACGCTCGCCGCACCCTCATAGTGCAGCAAGTCGTCCTCTTCAACACCGCCGATTATGGCCGACTGGCCCATATCCACATTCATCATATCGCTCCCCTCTACAGCTAAACCTATTTCCGCCATTTCAGGTTCATCGCCGTCGAAATCGCGAATATCTATTCCCTCAAAATCAAACACGTCAAGACCAACGTGCCTCATCTTGGAGTCGTCGCTACGTTGAGCATCACCACGCAAGGCATTCTCTCCGTGGATGTGATGCCATAAATCACCATTATTTATATCCCAACCCTGCTCTTTGTCACGAGAGAAAGTTAGAGCTGCCTGAACCGACATTTCCAAAGTTCTTTCCCACCTCCAAGCGATCTTTTCAAGAATTATCAGTTATTGATGTTGAATTATGAATTGGGACTCTAATTTCTAATTAGGACCCCCTGATTCATAACAGGGTTTGGGTCCGTGAAACATTGTTCCTATATAGTATTAACGCGTCTGCAACGAGATAAGTTTCACAGAGCTGTGCTTACCTGCATAGCAATGAGGCTTGGCACAATGCGTACTTCCACTTCAAACGTAACCGTTCTATAGACTATAAGGCGCGGTTCCCCTAGCTGGGTCCGCGCACTTTTTGTGGGTCTCTTTTTGCCTATTTTCCACTCGATTCTATTTGCCTCTAAACTATATTTGTACCAGATTTCACAACCCCTGTCAATAGAAAAACCTTAAGGTCGGATTAGAAGAGGCTGAAAATACATCTAAAGTCCTAATCTTCATGAGAACCTTTGTAAATACCCGAAGAAGCAGATGCGGCAGGTTGTTTCCTGTATCAGCAGGAGGCCTGTATAAAATAGGCCAGGCAAAGCAAGAAAGGAAAGCGCAGCAGGTTTGGGCTACTACATACCAGCGAGCATAGCGAGCAACTTCGCCGGGGCCAGAGCGTAGCTGATTGACGAGAAAGCACCATATGGTGGGAAGAAAGCTGCCCCAACTATATAACGAACGAAGGCAGATTACCATTCACAACTGATGCGCTTCCACCATACTGGATCGCCTACGCGCCATCTTTGCCACCGGAAATACCGTCAATACTTATCCAACGATCTAAGGGTATCGCCATAAGCATACCAGGCTCGGTTAGTCGAGGTCAACACCGCAGCATTAACATTGGCTATATGTACAAATCACACCGTTTCCCTGACCTTCTTCGCATATACGCGGTTTATCTCACAGCGCGTTTTCTCCTGCTCCTATGCTATAATCCTGATAATGCGCTACAGCAGAAAGGGAACGACGATGACAGTGAGTAACACGATAAGAGTGGCAGCTATACAGATGCAAGTGGTTTCTGGAGAGCCACGCGAGAATATGGTGCGGGCCGAGGCGATGCTGAACGAGGCGGCCCATAACGGCGCGCAAGCGGCATTGTTGCCTGAGCTATGGACAACGGGCTACTCCCTTGACCGCTTTGAGGAGTTGGCTGCGAAATACGCAAACGCGACTCTCGAGTTCTTGCGGGGCACCGCTCGCAGGCTGAACATGACGCTGGTGGGAGGCTCCTTTCCGGAACAGCGCGAAGATGGAGTGTACAGCACCTGTTATATAGTCGGTTCCGGCGGCGAACTGCTTGCCTCTTACAGCAAAGAGCACCTGTTCCCACTGCTCAGGGAGCCACAATATCTGCGGCCCGGCAAACCAGGCGGGGTAACACACACGTCCCTTGGCCCCTGGAGCGCGCTCATCTGCTTCGACATTCGCTTCCCCGAGAGTGCTCGCCAGCTTGCATATGCGGGGTCTCGCGTACTATGGGTGCCCGCCGAATGGCCTCACCCTCGGCTGGAGCACTGGCGCACTCTCCTGCGGGCCCGCGCCATCGAGAACCAGCTTTTCGTGGTGGCCGCCAACCGCACCGGCCCAGGCGACAACTCCAACTGGTGCGGCCACTCCACTATAATAGACCCCTGGGGCAACATCCTGGCGGAAGCGGATGAGGAAGAAGCTATCCTGATGGCGGAACTGGACATGAGGCTGGTAGACGAGGTGAGGGAGCGAATACCCTGCTTCGAGGTGAGGGAAAGGGTAGGTGTTTAGCCTCAATAACGGGTAAACCAGGAGCAGGTAAACCAGGGAAAGCGTAAAAGCCCCCGCACGGAGTTATTTCGATGCCTGGGAATACTCCGCGGGCGCGAAGAACACCAGTACCACCAACTCCTCCTCTATCGAGTAAAAGCGGTGCTCCATGTGTGCCCCCACGAACACCAGGCTCCCTGCCTGCACAGGGCGATCTTCCTTACCCACGCGGATAAAGGCGTGCCCACTTACTACATAGTAAAGCTCGTCCTCAGTATGCGGCTGCTGCCCATCCACCCCACCAGCAGGTAGCACGTATATACCTGCGCTCATAGATGATTTGCGCAGGAACTCAAGATAGGGGCGCCCCTGGTTGTTGCGCTCGTCGAGCAGTTGGGGGATTTCGTGGGCTTCTTCGTGGGCTTCCATGTATATTACTCCTCCGAGTATATAGCTTTTCCACTGAGCCTCTCCAACTCCTCGCGTGCGAGTTCACGCCGCAGGAATTTGCCCACGTTGCTCTTGGGCAGCGACTCTCGAAACTCTATCTTGCTGGGAACCTTATATGGAGCCAATCGTTTAGAGCAGAAGCCAATCAACTCACGCTCGGTCGCATCCATATCAGCCTTGAGCACCACGTAGGCCTTCACGGCCTCGCCCCTGATGCGGTCGGGTATCCCCGCTACCACAACCTCTTGCACCTTCTCATTCTCGTAGAGCACATCTTCTATCTCCCGCGGAAAGACACTGAAACCGGCGACCAGGATGATGTCTTTCTTGCGGTCCACTATGTAGAAATAGCCGTCGCCGTCCATGCGGGCCATGTCGCCTGTGAAAAGCCAGCCATCCTGTATCATCTCGGCGGTCTCTTCGGGGTGAGCGCGATAGCCCTGCATTATCTGCGGCCCGCGCACAGCCAGCTCACCTACTTCGCCGACTGCTAGAGGCTCGCGCGTCTCAGGTTCCACTATACGAGCGTCGGTCAGAGGGATGGGCAGACCCATGCTGCCCTCTCGGCGCTCGCCATGTACGGGGTTGCAGTGAGTGACGGGCGATGTTTCAGTCAGACCGTATCCTTCCACCAATCTGGCCCCCGTGACGCTCTCGAAGGCATGCGCCACCGACATGGGCAGAGGAGCCGCCCCCGATATGCAAGTGCGAATCGAGCGTAAATCGTAGCGCGCTGACATCGGGTGGCGAGCGATAGCATTGTAAATGGTGGGTACTGCGGGGAAGACGGTGGGCCGGAAGCGCGCTATGGCCCGCAGCACATCCTTCATTACGAAGCGCGGCAGCAGCACGATAGACCCCGCTACGGCGATAGCCAAGTTCATCACCACGGTCATGCCGTAGCTGTGGAAGAAAGGTATCACCCCAAGGAAAACGTCCTTACGTTCGGGCCGCGCATCCCACACCCACGCGCTCATTTGCAAGGCGTTTGCCACCAGGTTGCGGTGGCTCAACATGGCCCCTTTTGGTGTACCCGTGGTCCCGCCCGTGTAGAGCAAGAGCGCGGTGTCGTCAGGACCGGCTGTTGAGCGCGTATACTCAGATGTACTGTTCTTCAGGAGGTCCGCAAAAAGAAGGGCGCTGTCGCCCTCTGCCGCCGCGTGGAAACCGTCATGTCGCTCTTTCACGGTTAGCATCAGGCTCATCAGCGGTGACAGATAGTCTTGCATCGCCGTAACGACCAAGCGCTTGATGGGCGTTTCGGACATGATCTCCTGCACGCGAAGCGCTCCGGTGTTCAGCGTCACCACCGTCTCCACGCCCGCATCATTGAAAATCTCGTGCAGTTCGCGGCCCACATAGGACGGGTTCAAGGGTATCGCCACGGCTCCGGCTTTCAAAGCGCCATACAAGGCGATAAGAAACTGCGGACAGTTGGGCAGGATTATGGCGACTCGGTCGCCCTGCGCCACACCTATGGATTGCAGCCCGGAAGCGAACCTCTCTGCATGCTCGTCCAATTGCGCGTAGGTGAGGCGCTCATCGAAAAAGATCGTGGCAGTATTGCCGGGATAATCGCGCACCGTCCGCTCGAAGAACTCGTGCAACGTGATCGGCGGCACTTCGATAGTCGAAGGGACCTGCGGCTCGTAATGCCCCAACCAGGGGGCTTCGGGTACAGGCTCAACGGCGGGTAGCAAGTGCTGAGGGCTGGACGCCTGCGGCTGACTCTGAGGTGTATTCATTAAAGTAGCTCCTAAAGGATTGTATGCAGGTGCGGAATAGTTGTCAAGGCGTGCGGGGTGTGGTATACGTGTCAGGGCGGGTAAGTAGTGGTTAGCGGTTAGTTGCAGGGCATGGCACTGGAACTCAGCATAGTGATCCTCAATTGGAACGTGGCCGAACTGCTGGCGGATTGCTTGCGGTCGCTGCCTCTTGCTGCCGGAGGGTGGTGGGGACGCTGCGAGGTGATCGTAGTGGACAACGCCTCCACCGATGGAAGCGCGCAAGTGGTGGAACGCGATTTCCCACATGTGCGTCTCATTGTGCTGCCTCGGAACGCAGGCTTTTCGGCTGGCAACAACCAGGGCATTCAGGCTGCGCAGGGCAAGTACATCCTGCTGCTCAACCCCGATACGGTCGCGCAACCTGGCTCTATCGAGTTGCTCGCTAATTATATGCAATTACACCCCCAAACCGGCATCGTTGGGCCGCGCTTGCTCAATCCTGACGGCACCCTACAATCTTCCAGGCGGTGTTCTCCCACACTCGCTACGGCGCTTATAGAGTCCACGCCCCTGCAAAGGTGGCTCGGCAATACGGGCGTGGTTCGGCGGTTCTACATGCTCGACAGGCCGGAAGCGCAGGTGCAGCAAGTGGACTGGTTGAGCGGCGCGGCTCTCATGTGCAGGCGTAGCGCGCTCATGCAGGTGGGGTTGTTCGATCCTGGCTACTTTATGTTCAGCGAGGAGGTAGACCTGTGCAAGCGCATGAAGGATGCGGGCTGGAGCGTGGCCTATCTGTCCCATGTTGTGATCACCCACTACGGGGGCGGCAGCACTGAACAAGCGATAGCGGCACGCCACATCAACTTCAACACCAGCAAAGCGCGATATTTCCGTCTGCACGAAGGCAAAGTGGCGGGAGAACTGGTGCGCGGGTACCTAATCGCCACTTACCTTGCTCAGACCATCTCGGAGGCCGCGAAGTGGGCGCTAGGACACAGGCGGGCACTCAGGGCCGAACGACTGCGCATGTATGGGCAGGTGCTACGCAGCGGTTTGAGGGAGCAGAGGACGGTGTGCGGGAAAGCCGGGGATGTGCTGCTGATTACGGGCGAGTACCCACCGGCACAGGGCGGCGTAGGCGACTACACGTGCAGGCTCAAGCATGCCCTCGAAGCTCATAATTTGCAAATGCGTGTGCTCACTCGCCCGGCATCGGCACACTTTCATGTAGGAGAGCGTGTAGAAGCCGGGCAGGGGCCGCTCTTACAGCCACGCATTACATTGTGGGCCACCCTACGAGCTTTGAAGGGCACTTGCGCCTCGATAGCGCATATACAGTACCAGACCGGCGCATACGAAATGCGGCCCACGATCAACTTTCTGCCCTGGCTGTTGGGACGCAAATGGTGCGGACCAACGATTGTCACTTTCCATGATCTGCGCTTTCCCTATCTGTTTCCCAAAGCGGGGCCACTGCGGAACATGGCGAATACTGTTATGGCACGCACCGCCTCCGCAGTTATAGCCACCAACCCCGAGGATGCCGCGCGGCTCCAGAGTTGGGGCGTAAAGCGGTTGGAGCTTATCCCTATCGGTTCCAACATCCCGAACAACCCACCACACGGATATGATCGCACGGCGTGGCGGGGGAGGTGGGGCGCGGGCGAGGCCACCAAGCTGCTAGCCTACTTCGGCTTCCTGAACAGTTCT
>JBBSIK010000194.1:0-6089 GCA_038232115.1 Chloroflexia bacterium | reverse complement strand
CTTTTGATGTTCTATGCTGTGGTCAGAGGCCTCAAGTTCCAGCGGCTGACCATCTCAACAATGCCTCTTGGACAGGAGAAGTAGGGTAGATGGGCTCCCGTACTTTTACACAGAACTTGACATACAGCCCTCTTTAGCCGCACCGGTTTTTCGAGTACCGAACGAGGAGTTGAAGGTACTCGATCACACTCACGCAATACTCGTCCCAATTTATTGTCGCACTTCGATCTTTTGCCTGGAAAAGTTATATGAAAGGTACACGCGCCTGGTGAAATCTACGCAGGAGGAGTACGCATTCCACGAGCGGGTGCTTGCAGGCGACCCGGTGGCTTTCTCGCAGCTAGCGGAGTGGCTTTATAGCGACCTCGTGCGAGAAACAGGCTCGCGGGCGCGCAGTCGCTCCGGTGGCCGCGTTGACATGGACCTCGTCGAGGAGTCGGTGGGGCAAGCTCTGCTCGAATACAACGACCAGCCCCAGCGATACGACCCAGAGCAAGCCTCCATGCGCACATACCTGGTTATGGCAGCATACCGTGATTACCTTAATGCTATCTCGAAAGAGTGGCGGCACACGCAGAGGCAGGCAACCCTCACGGGCGAGGGCATGATAGACTTGGAGATACCAGATGGCAGGCAAGAGTTGGAAGAGTTGCTCACCCGCATCTCGGCTGAAGAGTGGTGGGCGCGAGTTGAAGAGGGCATCAGCGACCCGATTGACCGGCAGGTCATGGTATTGGTAATGAACGGCGTGCGCGCCACGGACCGCTACGCCCGGCTGCTTGGGCTGCAAACGCTGCCGGTTGACGAGCAAGCGCGGGAGGTCAAAAAGGCCAAGGACCGCATCGCCAAGCGGCTGCGGAGGCTGGGGGAGGCATATGATGACCGAATATAAGGCGTCCCTCAAGCGATTGGCGGATATGGCAAGCGCCCGTCCCAGCCTCATGTCGAGCTTGATGCTGCTTTACAGGGAGCAAGAAGGTATGGACGATGAACAGTTAGCCGATTTCCTGAACTGCGACGTTGAAGCCCTGCCGCGTCTGGCCCTGTGCCGCCGCCCCCGTCAGGCACCCCACTTCCGAGGCGACATCGAAACAATAGCCGCCCACTCAGGCACGGACGCATCTCGTCTCGCCCGATTGGTACGCGCGGCGGAAGCGGTTCAGGCGATGCGGGGCGCGCCGAACCATGCAGGCACATCTTCGCTCTTGATGGCAGCCCGCGACCGCGAAGACCTGGGTGATATTGGCGTAGACACGCCCAACAGCAACGAAGGCAGCAAGGACAATCTCGATGATAACCGTTGATTACAGCATAGAGCACGCCGCCCGCGACTTCTGGCTGCTCGTGGGCAGCGAACTGCGGTATCCACGCGACCTGGAAGAGAGCGTCGTGTGGGCGCTGCCGCTCGACGTGCGTAAGGTGGCGCGGCTGAAGGCCAGCAACGTGGAGGCGACTGCGCGTAAAGTGGGGCTACCCTACAGCTTTAGCGGCACCGATAGGCGATTATGTGGGTGCCTGCTTGCGTATAACGATAGCGGCATCATTTTCCTGGACGCCGCCGACTCGGAAGGCGAACGGCGCTTCACCCTGGCCCATGAACTGGCCCACTTCCTGTTGGACTACCAGGCACCCCGCAAGCACGCTCTCGACACGTTAGGCGAAAGCATCCGCCCTGTACTCGACGGCCTCCGACCCGCCACGATAGAGGAGAGAGTACACGCCGTACTCGACGACGCGCCACTTGGCGTCCTCAGCCACCTGATGGAGCGTCCCTCCGGCGGCTTACCCTCATCGGCTGCACTCTCCGTCGAAAGTCGCGCCGACCGCATGGCCCTTGAGCTACTCGCCCCCTCAGCAGCCGTATCGGGTGAAGCTGCCCGGTTGCGCGGCATGGCATACAGTGCGCGGCTGCTTCGTTTGCGGCAGACGTTGGAAAGCAGATATGGATTGCCACCTACGATAGCCGGTTGGCATGCAGGGAGGGTGCTGCATGGCGGGGGCGGTGCTGGCTTCAGGGATTGGCTGCTTGGTACTGACGGGTAGACTAAATAATCCTATGGAGGTATAGTCCCCCAGCCAACGACCTGCTAATCTTGCACCATCTATCTTCTACTTTCGACTCGTTTCTCGCTTATGGCCGACGTTCGCCAACAACCCGCCACCAACATTCCTCCCTCCGACCCGGATGACTTTCTGGAATTGGAAGGGGACGAGTTCAGCGCGGCCTTCGGGGAGCCGATTGGCGAGACGCTCGACCTGGACACCTGGCAACCCGGCGAAGACCTCGCGGCGATGTACGAACGGCTGGAGCGAGAGATCGCTGTGGCTGTCCAACAGGAGGACCGCATACGCGAGCGCATCCGAGCCGAGCTATTCCCCTACGTCTTTAAACGGCCCGGCGCGCCCCACGGTGCGGGCTGCTACACGGTTGACTCGCGCACTATAGAGAAGGTGCATCGCGGCCTGCTTTTTACTGGCGCGGTGGAGGCATGCGACGGTACCAGCCTCATCCACGACTCGCTCGCCCTGACGATTGCCCAGATAGGCGTGTCGCTCGTGTCGTACCGGGGCGACCAGGGCACGTGGGTGCAGCGCCTGTTCCGCCGCGACCTGCGGGTGTCGGGCCTCGACCCGATAGGCGAAGCGATGACAATGCTGGAGCGCCGTCGCAAGCGTGCAAGCAGCGAAGACGGCAGCAGCACCGACCGCCTGAGCGAACTGAGTCGCCGGGGCATCATGGCCTACGCCGAGCGCGCCATATTGCTGCACAAGTCGAACGCGATGTGGCGCATGGGGCACGGCAATCCGGTCAGCTACGAACTGCTTACGGGCGGCGGCCTGATTATAGACGGGCACATGCCGCTTCTGACCGAGAGCATCGCTATCTGGCGGGCGCTGTTGGCCGGGCACAAGAAGTGGGTGTACGTGCCGAGCGCGCCCTCCAATCGCGTGCTGCTGACGTTGGGTAACGCTCTCTACCCGCTGGAGTTCGCCCTGGTAGACACGCCCCTGCGCGGCCTGCGTGACTTCGTGCAGAACAACCTGCCCCAGAGCAAGGCGATCTACCCACGCGACGACGCGATGCAGTTCGTGGAAGATGTCGGCCCGCAGATCGTGATAGGCGTCTACCGGGCGTCGGCAGCCTCCCCACCCTACATGTTCTACGCTCACCGCGACTACGCGTGCGAAGCCGCCCTCATCGTCATGGCCGACGCCGTTCTGCAAGAGCACCGAGGCTTCCCCATGCTGGTAGACCTCGCCGACTCGGTCTGCCGCACCACCTTCGGCCTCGACACCTTCAGCGCGGCGATACGCGAGGCATATGTGGAAGCGGGCGTGCCGTTTAGGTATTTGGGGGAGCGGGAGATGCGTCCGTAGGGTAGTGAGTGAAACGTGATGCGGCGAAAGCCATGTGAAGTATAAAGATGACGGATGAAGACAAAGACAAGTACCTCGATTATCTTCGTAATCGTGCCTGGGATGGCGAGACGGATATAAACAATGGGTTAACAGATGAGGAAATTGCATGGCTTGTGCAGGAGCTTCAGGAGAGTACTAATTCAAACGTGCAAATGAGCATAATAAAGACTCTTGGTATTCTTGACAGGCAATGTCACAGAGGGCTAATAGAGAGCTTTCTTACCGTACCTGATTGCAAGCCTGCTCATATGGCCTTGTTTGTACTGTGCGTGTATTGGGGCAAGACTGCTGATTACATAGAGCAGGTTGCAGCTTTCATACGAGGTGTTGATTGGGACACCTTTGGAGACTGTCGATTTTGGGCAGTTGGAATAGCAGGTAGGTATCTGGAGGAAGCCTACGAACCGAGGCTCATTGATGCTCTGCTGGAATCGGCTGAAAGAGAGCAGGAAGATGAGCAAGACGGATACTGGGATAAAGATCGACTTATCGGATATCTGGAAGATCTCCCAGGCAGATACGACATGCCTCATTCAGTTGCTCAGAGAATAAGAGCACTTGGTAATTAGTCGCATCACGCTTCACGTTTCACTCCCCAGGAGGACACCTTGACCAACAACGGCAACACCCCCAACACCCCACCTGACGACCTCCACCGCTGGGGCAAGCCTGGCGCGGCTGTGCCCTCCGACATATTGGAGCAGCTAAACAGCGACATTGAGGGCGCGGGCGGGGAGTGGAGCGAGCCTGTTGAGTATAAGGGCGCAGTGGGGCGCACTATGTTCGACCTGCCGAACTCGGAGGACAACACGGTGACCGTGCTCCTGCCGAGGGAGGAGATAAGCAAAGTGCCTTCCCAGTCGCTCGTGCGGCTGCGGAGTGTGCAGGACGACCGCGTATACCTGGGCATCGTCGTGAAGGGGCCGTTCGCCGAACCGGATGGGTTGCGGGGAGACGCGCCGATTGTCATCACCACGGCGGTGCGCGGGGGCATCTTCATGCCGAGGTATCATGGGCGGGTGCAAGTCGAGCTAATAGGAGAGCAGGTGGGCGGGGTTATCGTACCGCCGAGATTGCGCCCGCTGCCCAACAGCCCCATATTCGTGCTCGATACCGAAGCCACGATGGACATTCTCCACCTAGAAGGCGACATAACGCTCGGCGTACCGGTTGGCTATGAGGAGCTTACCGCGTCGGTGCCCTCGGATAAGAAGTCGGTGCTGCCGCGACATCTGGGCATATTGGGCACCACGGGTGGAGGCAAGTCCACCACAGTGTCGGGGCTGGTGGCGGGCTTCCAGGGCGCGGGCATCGCTACTGTGGTGATAGATACCGAGGGCGAGTACACGGAGATATACCAGCCGACGGATGATGCTACCATGCTCACCACCCTCGCCAAGCGCGGCAACGTGCCACACGGCGTGCCGAACGTGCGCGTCTACCATCTATGTGGCCGCGAAACCACCTGCCCCGACCCTTCGCGCATCACGCCGTTCTCGCTACAATTCTCTGCACTCTCACCATACCTGGTAGCAGAAGCGATAGGCCTGAGCGACCCGCAACAGCAGAGATACCTAAAGGCCTACGACATCACCAAACGGCTGCTGGACAAACTGCATATCTTCCCGGTTACAAACGAGGACAGGGCGAAGGTATATGAATTAGACGAGATGGAGACCGGCTATCCAGGCATGACCCTGGCCCATATATACGATGTGGTCCGCGCTTGCACAGCGGCTGTGGCGGGTGAGGATATCCCCGCGAACTTCTTTAGCACGTTTAGCGAGCGGCGTGCGGAGGCCGCCACCGAGTTGGTACAACTCGTAAGGCAGCACGACAAGGGCAAAGATAAGCAGAACGACCTGCTGGGCTTCCCTATAACGTGGAGAATAATGCAGAGCCGCATAAGCCAACTACTGCGCCTCAACATCTTCGACAACGCTCATGCGGGCCCGATCCACTACGCCGACCTCACCAGGCCCGGCCACGTGTCCATCATTGACCTGAGCGATACCGACTCGCCCCAGATCAACAACCTGGTGATAGCAGAGTTGTTGAGGGGCCTGATGTCGGCGCAGAACGAGAATTACAGGCGGACTGAGGCGGGCGGCGAGCAGAGGCGGCTGATGATTATCGTGGAGGAAGCGCACGAGTTCCTCTCGGACGAGCGGATCAAGCAGATGCCCGTGCTATTCCAGCAGGTGGCCCGCATAGCCCGCAGGGGTCGTAAGCGATGGCTGGGCCTTGTCTTCGTGACGCAACTTCCCCAACACATGCCTGATGAAGTGCTTGGTCTTATTAACAACTACATCCTGCACAAGATCAGCGATGCGAACGTAGTGGGCCGCCTCAAGCGGTCGCTCGGCGTGGTAGACGAGTCGCTCTGGCGGCGGCTGCCCAACCTCGCCCCAGGCCAGGCGCTCGTCTCGATGACCCGCTTTGCTCGCCCCCTGCTCATCAACATAGACCCAACCCCGTGCAAGCTGCGCATGGTTGAGTAAGGCGGAGGGACGAGGACTGAGGGTAAAGTAAACTCCGAACCAGCCCCTCAGTCCTCAGTTCTCATCGCTTCCGTGTGACCTGGCAGTCTGGAAAGAAGGTGTTGGCGACCATCTTTGAGGCCTGACCCCTCGTGATCTCAATGGAAGGTCTGAAGTAGGGCCGGTTCT
>JBBSIK010000193.1:0-6099 GCA_038232115.1 Chloroflexia bacterium | reverse complement strand
AGCGGCATGGTGGGCGATCTGGTTGATTCGGGCCGTCTCGAATCGGGCATGCAAGCTATCGGAAAGGAGCCTACCGACCTGGCGAACCTCGCGCTTGATGTGGCGGGGCGTATCGGCACCGAACAGAGCCACGCGCCAAAGTTCCATAGTATCGAGGTGTTCTCGGAACCTGAACTGCCGACAGTGAAGCTGGATCCACTTCGCATTGACCAGGTGCTTACCAACCTCATCACCAACGCCATTAAGTACTCACCTAATGGTGGGCCTATCGAGGTGAGAGTTGGACGCACCCCGTCAGACAAGCACTACACCACAGCCATCCACGATAACACTACGGGCGAGCTTGCACCGCCGAGCCTGCTGGTGTCGGTGACCGACCAGGGGGCGGGTGTCGCCGCTGAAGAGCGCGGGCGCATATTCGATAGGGCTTATCGTAGCGAGCACGGCAAGACGATCAGCGCACAGGGCCTGGGGCTTGGCCTGTACATCTCGCGGCTGGCAGTCGAGGCGCACGGCGGACACATAGGGATCGAAGATGGGCCAGGGGGCGTAGGTAGCACGTTCTGGTTCACGATCCCCCTTGAGTAAGGGCATCTACCCTCTCGCCTTTGCCATTCTTCATTGCGCTCAGTACCGCATTGACAAAGGATGTGTCACGCAAGCCATAAGTTGTCAGTATTTAGGGCCGACCGACTGACAACTGGTCAGTGGTTAGCTAGCAGTTTGTAAGCACGCACCGGTGTCCCTGCCGGTGCGCTATCCCAAAGGGGCGTTTTTGCTGGCAACCTTTTTGCTTATAAATCGTGGGGCGGTGACTGTGTTATACTCCCCCAGGCGGGCAATTGCTGCTTGCTGCGCTTTTGCGGGAGGACGCCGGCGTTTAGAGAAGGCCGCTCGCCAAGATTGAGGTCTATGGACATACTGAACGAGAGACAACTTCAAATCCGCAACGCCGAGCGCGATACACTGCGGCAACTGCTGGTGGCGATAGAGCCGCTGGAGCCGGAAGCCTCCGACACGACTGCTCTGCAACAGGCCGAGGCAGACCTGGAGGAACTTTTCCTCCTTGTGGTAGTGGGCGAGTTCAACGCGGGCAAGTCGGCCTTTATAAACGCGTTGCTGGGCAAGGTGGTGCTACCGGAAGGTGTGACACCCACCACCGCCACGATCAATCTCCTGCGCTACGGTCCACAGCCCACAGAGCGCCAGCTATCCGACTTCGTCACCGAGCGCACTTACCCAGCCGAGTTCCTGCGCGACATCAGCATCGTGGATACGCCCGGCACAAACGCGATCATCCGTCGCCACGAGGAGCTTACCCGCACCTTCGTGCCTCGCTCCGATCTGGTGCTCTTCCTCACCTCAGCCGACCGCCCCTTCACCGAGTCGGAGCGTAGTTTCATGGAGACGATCCGCGAGTGGGGCAAGAAGATCGTTATTGTGCTGAACAAGATAGATCTGATGCAGACCGAGGAAGACCTGAACCGCGTGCTCAACTTCATCCAGGAGAACAGTCTTGCCCTGCTCGGCCAGCAGCCCGACATCTTTCCCGTGTCCGCACGGCTCGCCCAGAAAGCGCGCACTTCGCAGCCTGGAATGGAGCAGGATGCCCTCCTCCAAGCGAGTCGCATGGACGTGCTGGAGAAGTATATATTCAGCACTTTGGACGAGGTAGGCCGTATACGCCTCAAGCTGTCCACGCCCCTCGGCATCGCGGGCCGCATCTCAGAGCGCTACCGGGACGTGGCGCGTAACAGGCTCCTGGTGCTTGCCGAGGACTTCAGAACGGTGGAGAACATAGAGGGCCAGCTACAGATATACACGCAGGACATGGATCGCGAGTTTTCAGGACGCCTTTCCATCATCGAAAACATCATCTATGAATTGAAGGAGCGAGGCGACGCCTTTTTTAATGACACCCTGCGCGTCGCAAAGATACGAGAGCTACTTAACTCCGACAAGATCACCCGCGCCTTCGAAGACCGAGTAGTCTCCGACACGGCCCGGCGCATAGACGATGCCACGAACGGCCTGATAGATTGGATGGTAGATAAAGACCTGCGTCTCTGGCAGGACATTATGCAGTACATCAACCGCCGCCGCGAAGTGGGCGTGGCCTCCTCTCGCGTATATGGCGAGCACGTCATAGGCGAGGTCGGAGGGCAATTCGCGTATAACCGAGAGTCGCTTCTCAAGTCGGTGGTGCAGGAAGCGCGGCACGTGGTAGATAGTTACAATCGGCGCGAAGAGGCAGAAGTCATCGCGCAGGACATGAGAACCGCCGTTGGGCAGGTGGTGATGGCGGGGGGCGTGGCCGCGCTGGGGGTGCTCGTCACGGTAGCGATCACGAGCGCTTTCATAGACATCACGGGCATAACCGCCGCGCTTGTCTCTGGTGCTGTCGGTCTGTTTATATTACCCTACCGCAAGCGTAAGGCCCAGGAGGAGTTCCGCGAGCGCACCCAGGAGCTACGCGATAAACTCGTCAGCGCCATGACCGCGCAGTTCAATACGGAGCTAACCCGCTCCATTGATCGCATCCACGAGGCAATCGCGCCTTACACCCGTTTCGTGCGACTCGAACAGGACCATATGACCATGGCCGATGCCAAGCTAGGTGAGATAGCACAGAATCTGGACAGCCTGCGCGCGCAGGTGGAGGCAATCGGTAGATAGCGCACAGTGGAACGATGGGGGCTAGGGACTGGGGACTAGTAGAGGACGGAAACGCAAAGACTCAAAGAACACAAAGGACGCGCAAAGTTTATGGAGGGTTGGCCCAGGTGTAAAAAGAGGGCAACGCAGGGCTGATGCAAAGTCGTGCGTGTATGTAGCAATAGACAATACCAAGCAGCACTTTGTCATTCCGAACGCAGTGTGGAATCGGGTGACATACGAGAGTGCTGAATTGAAGGAAGTAAGTGGCATGGTTATAGCTGTGCAAGGAGAAAACAAGATGGCAGACAACCAGCAGAAGACAAGTGGCGACCCGGAGGAGCAGAACGTAGCGAGCCTGGGCGGGCCTACAGCCCGCGCAATGGGCACCGAGTACCAGATGATCTCGGAGCCGGCCAAAGACGCGGCAGAGGCTACCGGAGAGACCTCCGAGGGCGTGTCGGCAGGCCCAACGTACCGTGCTGATACTGGGCGCGACCCGGAAGCATACGCCGATAAACAATCGGCGGGCAGCACGGGCGGCGAGATGGCGGACAAGCCGTTCGACATCCAGGGTGAGATAGGTCGCCAGAGCGTGGCCCAACCGGAAGCAGGCGAGCGGCACACCGAGAAGGGCAACTAGCCGGGGGCAGCCCACCAAAAGCGATGACAGACCAAACTCCCCAAGCAACGCCGAGTGACGTGGTAATCCGCCGCGCCACGCCCCAGGATGGCCCGACAATTCAGCGCCTGATTACCGCCCTGGCCGACTTCGAGAAGCTGCCACCACCCGACGAAGCAGCACAGACACGCTTGATAGCTGACGCATTCGGGTCACGCCCGCGCTTCGAGATATTCCTCGCGGAGCTGGAGGGCCATGTGGCGGGCTATGCCTTCATCTTTGAGACCTACTCCACCTTCCTTGCCTTGCCCACACTCTACCTCGAAGATCTGTTTGTCCTGCCTGAGTTCCGCAGCCGCAAGGTTGGCTACGCGCTTTTCCGCCACTGCGCAGCCGAAGCCCTCAAACGCGATTGTGGCCGCTTCGAGTGGACGGTCTTGGACTGGAACACGCACGCTATAGAGTTCTACAAACGCCTGGGTGCAAAGCATATGCAGGGTTGGCTCATCTACAGGCTCGATCGCGAGGGGCTGGAGGAGCTTGCGGAATAGTATTGCGTAGTACGTATTGCGTAAACACTTCTAAATCTTTGCGCGTACTTTGCGTTCTTCGCGTATGTGCGTTTCCGTTCCTTTATGCAATACGCATTACGCAATACTCCTCACAGCCCCAATTTGCTCACCACCTCTGCCGGGTTGGTTGTGGGTGCTTCGCAGATGTAGTTGCGGCAGATATAGGCGGTGGCCTTGTTGTCCACCTGGGGGCGGTTCGCTAGCAAGGGAATCATAAAGGCGGCGCTTGTGTCGTCGTGATATGAGGCGGCCACTACTTTGTTCGGGGCGTAGGGCTGCCAGACGGCGCGTAGCATCTCCTGCATATCGCCACCCTGCATATCGCCTATCAGAGCGATCTCGGCGGGCGAACTCAGGTAGAAGTCGAGCGCGCATAGCATGCGCCCGAACGCGGTTGGCGCTTTCCCCAGCTTGTCCAGCAGGGGCCGTATCGTGTCCACGGCATACTGCTCATAGTCAGGCTCCGTCACGAGCAGGAAGAGACGCAAGAGGGCTTCGGCGGCCTCCGAGTTGGCAGACGGAATGGCGTTGTCGTACCACTCTTTGGGCCGGGTCACCAAGCTCTCGTGGAAGTCCGCCGTCGAGAAGAAGCCTCCACCTTCAGCATCCCAGAAGTGCCGCATCAGGGTCATTATCAGGGCGCGGGCCTGCTGTATCCGGTGCGGCTCGAAAGTCGCCTCATAGAGCGAGATCAGGCCGTTCGCATAAAAAGCATAATCCTCAGCGAAAGCCTCTATGTGGGCCTTGCCATCTTTGTACGTGCGGAACAGCCTTATCTCGTCCTCAGTGCCTGCGCCCTTCTGCGCCAGGGTAGAGAAGATGAAGTCGGCGTTGTGGATGGCGGTGCGGCGGTAGTCGTCGCGGTCCAGTATACTAGCGGCCTCGGCGAACGCTCGCAGCATCAGCCCGTTCCAGCCGACGAGTATCTTCTCGTCGCGTCCTGGGTGTACTCGCTCTTCGCGCAAACGATACAGATTCTCGCGGCTGCGTGCGACCAGTTCTTGCAGCTTGTCCACATCCATATTGAACGAAGCGGCTACCTCCTCCACAGGGCGCATCAGGCGCAGGATGTTGCTGCCTTCAAAGTTGCCTTGCTCCGTCACGTCAAACAGCGTGTTGAAGACTTGCGCGTCCTGCTCGCCTAGCGCCTCCCTGACTTCGTCGGGCGTCCATACGTAGAACTTGCCTTCTTCGCCTTCGCTGTCTGCGTCCTGCGTGGAGTAGAAGCCACTCTCCGGTGAGGTCATCTCCCGCATCACATAGTCGAGCGTCTCCTCGGTGATGCGCCGGTAGAGGAGGTTGCCGGTAAGCTGGTAAGCGGCGAGATACACGCGGGCCAACTGCGCGTTATCGTACAGCATCTTCTCAAAGTGAGGCACCAGCCACACTTCGTCCACCGAGTAGCGATGAAAGCCGCCGCCTACCTGGTCGTAGATGCCGCCATACGCCATCTTCTGCAAGGTTAGCTCGGCCAATTGCAGGAGTGCGACATCACCCGTGCGCCTGTATGCATGGAGCATGAAATCGAGGTTCATCGGCTGGGGGAACTTGGGTGCGCCGTTGGTGCCGCCGTTGACGCGGTCCATCTGGCGCAGCATATTACGGGCGGCCTCATCCAGTATGCCGGGCTGCGGCTCGATGCCGGATGGCTCGACCGCCATGCTGCTCTGTAAGAAAGCCTGCATCTCTTTGGCGCTCTGGGCCACTTTCTCGTGCTGCTCCTTGTACGCCCGCGATACCGCTGTGAGCACCTGTGGGAAACTCATCATGTTGTACCGTGGTTCGGCGGGGAAATATGTGCCGCCGAAAAAAGGCGCGCCCTCCGGCGTCAGGAACACGGTCATGGGCCAGCCGCCATGCCCTGTCATCGCCTGCACCGCCTCCATGTAGACAGAGTCCAGGTCGGGCCGCTCCTCCCGATCCACTTTGATGCTAACGAAGCGTTCGTTCATCAAGGCGGCGATATCGGGGTTCTCGAACGACTCGTGCTCCATAACGTGGCACCAGTGGCACGCCGAATACCCGATACTGAGCAGAATCGGCTTGTCCTCAGCCTGGGCTTTCTGCAGAGCCTCAGGTCCCCAGGGGTACCAGTCAACCGGGTTGTCTTTGTGCTGAAGCAAGTATGGGCTTGTTTCCCCTGCCAATCTATTCGGCATATCTGTTTATCCTCCTGGATGGTTCTGGAGCAAGCTATGAGCCGGTACGTGTGCGCTTAACGGTGGTGAGGTGTAGAAGCTCTTTAAAGGT
>JBBSIK010000192.1:0-6134 GCA_038232115.1 Chloroflexia bacterium | reverse complement strand
TAAAGTGCTCGGCCAAAAGGAGGATGTATAAGGTTTTACAGGGCTTGGTAATGGCGTGGTAACTGTAGTTGTTGAGCAGCAGAGTGTTATCTGGGAGGGTGGGCGCAGATGTCTACTATAGAGACCAGCGCGGGTCCCGTAGCGAAGGAAACGGGGCTGGCACGCTACTTTGAATTGGCAAGGTACAACGTCACGTTCGGTAGTGAGGTCATGGCGGGCTTTACGACATTCCTCGTCATGGCATACATCGCCTTTGTAAATCCTGGTATCCTGTCCAGCGTTCCAGATAGAACAGGCTTCAAATTAGACTTCGCAGCGACGGTCACCTCTACATGCTGGGTGGCGAGTTTCCTGTGCATCCTGATGGGCGCGTTCGCACGCAGACCGTTCGCCATGGCCCCCGGTATGGGCCTCAACGCGGTGGTGGCCTACCAGTTTGTGGCTTCGCAGGGCCTGAGCTGGCCGCAGGCGATGGGTATTATCGTGCTCGAAGGCGTCATCATCACGCTGCTCGTGCTTACCAAGTTTCGCCAGGCGATCCTTGATGCGGTGCCTATGGAGATGAAGCGGGCAATCGCGGCGGGCATCGGCCTCTTCATCCTCTACATCGGGCTGAACCAGGCCGGACTAGTTGCGGGTAATGCCACCTTCGCCAAGGACCCAACAGCGCCTCCCGTCGCGCTGGGCAACTTCGGCACCCTCACCGTGCTGGTGTCGGTGTTCGGCATTCTGCTGACGGCATGGCTGCATGTTCGCAAGAATCGCGCTGCCCTCCTGGTAGGTATACTGGGGGCGACGATCTTCGCTATCGCGCTCAACTACATAAGCATCGGGTTGGGTGCAAGCCCACTCTACGCCAAAGAAACGGGCATCGGCTTGCTACCAGGCGGCGTCATTCAGATGCCCGTAATGCCTCGCTTCTTTGGGTTCGACCTGGGGGCGTTTACCGCTAAGGGGCCGATCAGTGCCTCTCTCAACACCTTTTCCGTTATGCTCAGCGACTTCTTCGATACGATGGGCACCTTTGTGGGCGTGGGCCTGCTCGCAGGCTTCCTCACCAAAGACGGCAAGCTGCCTCATATAGAGAAGCCCCTGCTCGTTGACTCGGTTGGCCCTATCGTGGGCGGCGCATTCGGGGCCAGCAGCGCGACGACGTATATAGAGTCGAGCGCAGGTGTATCTGCCGGGGGTCGCACGGGTATTGTGGCGATCACCGTGGGCCTGCTGTTTCTACTGGTACCCTTCTTCACTCCCATTATCGCCATCGTGCCTCCACAGGCTACCGCTGCGGCCCTCGTTATAGTGGGCTTCTTCATGTTGCAGGCGCTCAAGGACGTTGATTGGAGCAATTTCCGGGAGGCGTTCCCTGTGCTTATCACCATGATCGCCATGCCGCTTACCTATAGCATCACCAATGGGATAGGCTTCGGCTTTATCCTGTACACAGTGATGATGATCTTCACCGGCGCTGCCCGCAAGGTACACTGGCTGATGTACGTCAGCAGCTTCGCCTTTGTCCTCTATTTCCTCGCGGAGCCGATCAAGTCGTGGCTAGGGGTCAGTTAAGTTAGATCGTCGCCAGTGTAACCACAGTAAGGCATCACGGACCGCGTGATGCCTTACTGTTATGAGACGACGTACAGTCCCCGTTCTGACTAGCTCCTAGCTAGCCTTGCCCTCAGTCTTTTCTATCGCTTCCAACAGATTCTCGTAGCGGAAGAAGCCTTCATGACGTCTGCCGTTGATAAAGAAGGTCGGGGTACCGGCAACGCCGCTCTCGTAACCGCCTTCGTAGTCCGCGCGCACTAGTCCGGCATATTTGTGCTCGGCCATCTCTTTGTCGAAAATATCCAGTGCGCAGCCACTTTCACTGGCATACTCGCGCAAGTGGGCGTTATCGAGTTCTGTCTGGTGCTAGAACAGCATATTATGCATCTGCCAGAATTTGCTCTGCTCGGCTGCGCACTCGGCAGCTTCAGCGGCAGCCTCGGCGTGGGGGTGCGTGCCGGTAATGGGGAAGTTACGGAAGACGAAGCGCATCTTGTCGCCCATGTGCTGCCGAAGCTTCTGGACAATGGGGTAAGCCAGGAGGCACGAATCGCACTAGAAGTCGCCGCATTCGACCAGCGTAACAGGCGCGTCGGTGGGACCCAGAGAGCGGTCGTGATCGTTTACAGGTATCGTAAGCTGTTGATCATTGTTTTGCTGCTTCATTGTTTTTCCTCCTTATTATGTCAGTTATGTTGCGGCTCAAAATCTATATAACGATTTCCGTACCACGCTAAGTTGTCAGAAGGGGGTACAGTGTTATTCCCTTGTTCGTATTCACGAATTGGTAAGGGCGTGTTACAGCCCCAGTCGAGAGGCAACGGCCAGGCAGGTCACTTGCGGGGCACTTTACCTTAATCGCTGTCTTCACAGAATACGTATAACTGGTGATTACCCATATTTGTGCTTCGGCGACTAAAGTCACGGGCAACGGTTACGTAGTCCGCATGGCGGACTATAGATGGTTACAGTGCCAACTTAGTCGCCGTAGGGCGACTTCGTATGTGTTGCCTGCGGTTTCAACCGCCGGGTGCTGTTAGTTAGCTCAGATGTGGGTAATCACCAGACGTATACTTGTTGACAGGTGTAGGTGCCGGTGTGGTGCCATCATTAGGAGAGAGGGAGATATACCAATAGTGTTAGCCGAGACCAAAAGAAATCACCTCGTGCGGGGGAAGAGCATACCAGGGCCGAGTTCGAAGCTTTTCCTTGGATGGCGCGGGAATATGCTGCCCCTCTTGCGCGACCCTATCACCTACATGATGTCGCTGTACAATACCTATGGCGATGTTGTGACGCTGGCGGAGGGGAGCACCGACTTTGTCTTTGTCTTTTCGCCAGAGTACAACCGCCAGATATTGAGCGACCAGGCCCTCTTCTACAATGGCGAGGTGAACGCTCCAGGCTCCGTCATCAAGCTGCCCCGCGACACGGCGGCCATACGCCTCTTCTCCGGTATCACCACGATGAACGGCGGCAAGCACACGCAGCAGCGCCGTTTGCTCATGCCTGCCTTCCACAAGAAGCGTATCGAAGCGTTGCGCGACCAGATGCTCGCTCTCACCGAGAAACATCTGACGAGCTGGCACGTGGGTCAGGATATTGATCTGCTCCGCGAGATGAAGAGCCTCACTCTGTCTGTGGCCGTGCAGACGATACTCGGACTGGACCCGGAGCGTGAGGGCGACCGCGTGCGTGGCATCATGGGGCGTTGGCTCAAGCTTGCCTTGTCGCCGTGGGTGGTGGCGCTGCCGTTCGATGTGCCCGTGCTGCCTTTCGGGAGGATGCTTGGCATGGCCGAGCGTCTGGAAGTGGAAATACGTTCTATGATCGAGCGCAAGCGGGCGCAGGGTGCTGCATCCGGCGACGGCACCGACGCCCTTTCGATGCTGTTACAAGCGCACGATGAGGACGGCACCCGCCTCACAGACGACGAACTGATCGGGCAGACCACCGCCCTGTTCGTCGCCGGACACGAAACAACGGCCAGCGCCCTCACGTGGACGTTGTTTCTCCTGGCGCAACACTCCCGCGTGCTCCACGATCTGCTCAATGAGCTAAACGGCAAGCTGCACGGTGATGCGCCCACAGCGGAGCAAATGTACGATCTTCCTTTGCTCGATGCGGTAATCAAGGAGAGCATGCGCCTGCTGCCGCCGGGGTTGTGGTTCCTCCGCGTGGCTATGGAGCCTACCCACTTTGGCCCTTACAGCATACCCGAAGGCACTCGTGTGCTCTGGAGCCCTGCCGTTACCCACCGCCGCCCCGATCTCTACCTCGATCCCACGGCCTTTAAGCCGGAGAGATGGCAGGCGATAAACCCCTCTCCATACGAGTACCTGCCTTTCGGCGCAGGCCCTCGGCGCTGTTTGGGTGCTACCTTCGCCACTATGGAGATGAAGCTGGTGCTCTCCGTGATTCTGCAACGATACCGGCTGAGACTGCCGCAGAACGCACGAATTGATCTCGGCGGCTCGCCTCTGGCTACCCCAAAGCAAGGTATGCCGGTGCGCCTGGCACGTCTCGACAGCAAGCCGGCCAAGAGCGCAGTGCAAGGTAACATCAAGAAGTTAGTAGACCTGCGCTAATGCTACAGCCTCAGCCCCTGACCGAATTAGCTTTGCAGCCGCTCAATCACCTGCGGCTAGACCAGGGCGCGTTGGCCAGAAAGCTTCTGCGTCTGGTGGGGTCTGGTCAGTTTGGGCTGCTAATGCTCGACCACTATACGTTTGAGAGGATGGCGCAAAAGGGTTCTCCGGGTCATGAGTGAACAGAACGAAGGGTCGCCCGCGCAGGATCGCCGCTACAAGCCCTTATTGTTGATGATCTTGCCCAGGAACTCCTCCATAGAATTGCCCTGAAGGTCGCCAACGCTTATAGCTCTAATCACGCCCGCAGCATCAATGAACACGTGCGTAGGTATGCCCGCGGTAAAGTACCTGTCCGTAACCTTGCCGTCCGTGTCGACCACGAACGTCCATTTGTAGCCATTCTGGTTTGTGAATGATCTCACATCAGAGGGTGCTTCGCGCATGTCTATGCCAACAATTGCAAGGCCCTTGCCTTTGTACTTTTCGTACTTCTCCTGCATGATGGGCAACTCTGCCTTGCAAGGGGGGCACCAGGAGGCCCAGAAGTTGATCCACACCGGCCTACCTCGCAGCGAGGACAGACTTACAGGCTTCTGAGTTTGTATGTCTATCAGCTCGAAGTCGGGTGCGAGTGCGCCCACCCGAGGTGCTGTAGAAAAGCCCCCATCGGTTGGGCCTTCCCCAGCCCCAGGTATCCTGTACACGTTCGCATTGACAGTGTTCCCCGCCAGGCTGCCAGCCATCAGCCAAGCGCCTGCGCCCGCCGCCATCGCGCATAGAAGAAAGACACCAACCAGTGTCGCTCTCCGACGGCCACCGTCGAAAGGTGATGCTTGTTGAAGCCTGCCGCTCACTAATTCTCCAGCACCGGACCCCGATAACTCATTAGCTATGCTGTGGGTTGGACCGGCAACAATCTCATAGTCAAGGCCGTCTTCGCCCACAATATCACCGTTAGACGTGCGCGTGACCTCTGAACTAAGCATCTGCTCCTCTGACAATATGTGCTCCTCCATATAAGATCACGCCTGGGCAATCTCATCTAAGCATACAGGTGTGTAAGAGAGTGCTCTCAGTTTAGCGCCGCCCTGCCCTCAGTTACTCTTTATAGTGGATCGCCTACTGAGTGACGATCAGGTATCCGGGTCCGAACATGCCCATGCCACATGTAATCTCGAACGTGCCGGTCTGTGTGGGAGTAAAGTCCATTACAGTAGCCTCGTCGGGAGAGGCCACCCCCGTAGCTCCGAGACCTCGGAGCGATACAAAGCGTCCTCAGCCGGGGTCGCCGCTCGTGACCGAGAGATCGAAGTGCACAGGCACACCTTGCTTTACTTTGATCACTTTAGGATTGTACTGAAACTTATCGGCTTCCAGGACAATCCCGACAGTTTGCTTGCCATCGGCGCCGACCGGCACAGTAACCGCCTGTGCCTCAAGCTGCGCCTGTTGGCGGGACTGTGCGACGCCCTGCGCGTTGGGGGCTGAAAGCATAGGGCCGGCGCCACTTGAACTGCTCAGTGAGAATATCCACCATCCAACCGCCAACACTGCCAGCAGCCCCACAACGAACACTCCTGCACGCATGGGAGAGCTTTGGCGTTCGTTCTGCGCCTGGCGAGCATATTGTACCTGCTGCTGTGATGTTTGCCTGGCACCAGACCCCTGCTTGCGCGTGCCCCCGCCGCCTGCCTTGCCCGCTTTGGAGCGTGCAGAAGCCTTGCCATTATTTGCGCCATTGAAAGACGGAGATGCGCCACCTGCGCCTTGTGTGGCCTTATCACCGAGGCTTCCCGACATGCCGCCCTTGTGACGGCTATCTCCTCGCGCACTATCACCTTTGTTCGTCGTACTCGCCGGGCCATGACCACTTGCCACGGAGACGGACGGGGAAGGAGATGAAACAAGTGGAACCGAGGGAACAGCGCCCGTCTCATTCTGTGCAAGCTTATGGTCGTAGGCACGCCGTCGCTGAGGATCGGTGAGCACCGCGAC
>JBBSIK010000191.1:0-6140 GCA_038232115.1 Chloroflexia bacterium | reverse complement strand
GGGGCGCCCGTTCAGCAGAAAGCGCCCGTTGCTGACCCCCACGCTACGTAGCCCTGCATAGCTTTGTACCTCATCAAGGATCGCTGTTTGTTCCCCATCAGGCTGGCTGCTCTGCAGGGTCAACACCGCCTCTATCAGGTTTGGGAACCTCGGAGACCAGAGCACCTCTTCGCGCCGCATGACAACACCCGCACTGTCCAGGGCAATCTCACGCCGTATCTCCTGGTTATCGGTCATATAAATGTCGTCGGCCAGGGTTACACCTCCCAGCGAAAGCCGAACGCCCAGGCGCATCGCTTGCTCAGGCTTCTTGTTGAGTGTAACCTGGATGCCAAGCAAACCCCTATCGAGATCGGGAGTCCAGCGTACCTCCGCGATATAGGTGTGGGACACAGGCTCAAGCCACACAGGCTGCCAGATGCCTGTCGTGCGGTGATACCAGATGCGGCGGGGCTTCTCTCGCCAGTATTGCTTGCCGCGGGGCTGGGTAAGATCGGTTGGGGAGTCTTCCGCCCGCACGACTATCACCTGTTCATCACGAGTACTATCGAGGGCGGTTGTAATATCGGCGCTAAAAGGAGTGTGCCCGCCTTCGTGCTGAGCAACTAGCCGCCCGTTGACCCATACGTGGGCCGAGTAATCTACCGCCCCAAAGTGCAGGAGTAAGCGATCCTGCGGGTTTTCGGTTGCTATCTGGAAAGTGCGGCGGTACCACACAATGGGGTGCGGGGAGGGGTCACCTATGCCACTGGCCTGTGACTCGGGCGGGAACGGCACAGTGATGGCGCGGTCGAAAACGTCGGTCCTCTGCGCCCAGCCCTCATCCAGCCCCTTATTGGCATCGTCATATGCGAAGCCCCATTCACCGCACAGGTCTGTCCATCGAGTGCGGGCTAGTTGGGGGTGAGGGTGTAAGGGGTGTAGCTCAGTTTCTTCTACATGCTGCATTGCTGCTTCTCCTGGAGGGGTAATCGAGGGTAATCGTAAGTGTTCAGACTTGGGGTGGAGCAAATCAGCATATTGTTTAGCCAAGACCCACCCCCGACCCCTCCCACACGTGGGAGGGGAGAAAGAAAGAAGAAATAGAAGGTGGGGACACCCCACTCCCCGTCATGGGCTTCGCCCCTGCACCCCAAGTGTGAACACTTAGGGGTAATCAAAGAGGGAGACGGTCGGCCCAATCTAAGATGATGTTTGTGGTGCGTATGGGGTATGAGAAATATCCCTTTGATCCTGGGCATCGCAGCTAGAGCACCTCAAGACTCAACAGCTAACGTACGACAGGCAGGACGGCGCTCGATTTGCGGGTCGGTGAAGATGTCGTATTCGTCGCGGCTGCGGGTTGAGAACTCCGAAACGACAGCACCATCGGGTCCTGCCTGAAACCAGTGGAGCGTATCCGGTGGGATAGTCCACTGCTCGCCGGGGCGCAGCCTGACTTCGTGCCACACGGTATAGTGGCGCTCGCGCCCTGCTGGAGGCCGCGCAGCCGGATTCGCGGCAGGCTCCCCCTCAACGTATAGGGCGACTGAGCCCCAACGGCAGCGAAACGTCTCTTCCTTACCCGGTTCATTGCCGATGGGCGGGTGGCGGTGCTCGGGACACGTCTGGCCGGGGAAGAGCACCAGTTCCTTTGCACACACGCGCTCCGTGTTGATATATATCAGCAGTTGCAGGCCCGTGGTCTCCAGTTCGTTCAACCCCATGTCGGCCACTTCGATGTTAGCGGCCTCGTCCTCCGTCAGAGCGATCCCAGTGCGTTCGAGGTATACTTTGGCCCGAGTCCGAGCCGATTGCGCGTGCTCAACACTGATCATCTGTCGGGTTCCTCCCCTGCAGCAACGAGCCGTGCTGCATGAGCCGTTGCCGGCGGTAGCCGCACTGCGGCCTCGTCAATTATTGCCGATCGGCTCCGGTTGAGGGGCTGTAGTTGGCCCCTTTATATGTGGCTTGCCGTCTTCCCATGTGATGCGGTCCAGCCACATGAACCGTCTGTCGAGCTGACCGCCACTGGGCACAGCCCACACGTGGTACACCAACCATGTCCGCCCCTTGTTATCCAGCACAACCGCCTGGTGCCCCGGCCCAATCGCAGGTGGTCTTGCTATAGAGCTCTTGAGGATCGGATTCTCCTCGGCATCGGTGCAGGGGCCGGTGGGCGACGCGCAGGTGGCGTAGCCGATCGCATAATTGACGGTGTTGTAAGCGTTACCTGAGAAGAATAGATAATAGGAGCCGCTTTGCTTCCACATGGTCGGAGCCTCTATTACAGCACCCTCCCACCCTATGTCGTTGCTCAGCAACTGCTTTGGCTCTCCCACCAGGCTCAAGCCGTCCGGGGCAAGCTCTTGCTCGTAGATGTACGTGCTGCCCCCGCAGCAGTTACCGTCATTCTTCCAGTAGAGATAGAGTTTGCCGGCATCGAGGAAGGGACTGGCGTCTATGGACCCTCCCGCTTCTAGCTGGCAGATAAAAGGCTTGTCGTTCGTGTCTTTGAAGGGGCCTTCCGGTGTATCACTGGTCGCCACGCCTAAGCACTGCGATCCTGAGTCCTTCAGATGCGCCGTGTAGTACATCACATACTTGTTGCTGAGAACTATCACTTCCGGTGCCCACACTTCACCGAACTCGGTTGCCGCCCATGTGGGTAGCACAGGCAAGCCATCCGACAGCATCGTCCAATCCACAAGGTTGCTCGACTTTGCCACCTGGATATTCTTGCCGGCGGAATTTGTTGCATAAGCGTAGTAGGTCCCATCCACCAGGATCACACCCGGATCGGGGAAGTCACTCTGTATCACCGGATTGACGAACTCGCCCTGGCCCACAACCACCGTAGTCGTCAGGCTCGGAGCAGAAGTAGGGCCAGGCGCAGAGGCAACACTTGGAGGTGTGGAGACCTCCTGCACGGGCAGGGTGGCTGTTGCCGCTGACGTGGGTGCTGTAGTCGTAGACGGCGCGCTCTGCTGATTGCTTTGTGGACCGCAGCCTGTTGTCAGCAGCATAGCAAGCGCAAGCATGAACAGGAGCCGCAATCCGTATGTGGCGACAGGCTCGGGCAGAATGGGCACCTTCACATGCGATCTGTGTGTAGTCATAGCTGGTAATCTCCTGCACGACCCTCGCTGAGTACAAAGTTCGAGATTTTATCACTCACGGTACGCTCGACCGCGGTGCGCCCCAGTTCCAGTTGCTCGGGTGGTAGCGCCAGGCACTCCGCGTTGGTCATACGCTTTTCTCGACCTATAGCTGTGAGGAAAGCAACCTCCAGATCGGTTGCTATGTTGATTTTGCTCACTCCACCGCCAGGGAGCCGTATCGCGCGCTCCATCATTTCGGCGGGCACCCCGGAGCCGCCATGCAGCACCATGTACGCATTGGTTCTCGTCTTTATGGCCCGTAGGCGGTCGTAGTCTACTCTCGGCTGCCTGACCATATATACCCCGTGAGCCGTGCCGACGGATACAGCAAGCGCATCAACTCCTGTTTCGCGGACGAAGCGTTCTGCTTCATCGGGGTCGGTGAATAGCTCCTCGTCGCGGTCGGTTTCTATCATGTCCGTAGTACCGATCATGCCCAACTCTGCTTCGGCGGAGACCCCGTGCGCGTGTGCGTAGCCGGCGGCTTCCTTGCTGAGTGCAATGTTCTCATCCAGGGGCTTTTCCGAGGCATCCATCATGACCGAGGTGAAACCTGCGGTGATAGCGTTCTGGATAACATTCATCACCTTTGTGTGGTCAAGGTGAAGTACCACAGGCACGCTGATTTGCTTGTCCTGCACCGCCCTGTAGAACTCATCGGCGAACTCCTCAGGGCTAGACTCGTACCAGCGGAACTCATTGTTCGATATTTGCACGATGAGCGGAGATTGCAGTCTCTGTGCGGCACGCAACACCGGGCGTATCATCGGTGTGTAGCGCGGCGCGAAAGAGCCTATAGCGTAGCCACCGCGCTCGGCGAGAGGCAAGAGTTGGTTTAGAGTCACGAGGTTGCGCGGTCTGGTACGTGCGATCATTCACGGCCTCCTGTTGCCTGGGTAATAGCTTCTTCCTGCTCATCAGAGAACATACCGGCTAACGCTTGCGGGTAGTCCAGCACGGTACGTAAGGGAGGCCCAGCCGCATTCGAGAAGAAATAGCGGTTATACTTGCCCGCCAGCGCAACTTCCAGAATGGCTATCCCCTCGAAACCGGGCGGCAGTCGAATCTCCATCTCAAGTAACTTGAGGCTCATGTTACCCGGCAGAGTTACCTCTTGCGCTGTCTGCCGAGCCAGTTCCAAGCCGGCAATGTCACGCAGCGAGACAAGTAACCGTGCTTCCAGTTCCGTGCCATCGTTTAAGGCCCAGACCTCTGCCCGCAGTGGCTCCCCGGCACCAACAGTCAGGGCATGGTAGTGCGCGGTAGCGATGGTGGGACGATAGGCGTTGCGCACCGCAAAGTAGCCCAGTTTTGGTCGCCCCGTATACTCGACTGCTGAGGTGCAGGCCACATTGGGCCACGGCTCGTTCAACTGCCACGGGTAGATGCCCGCGGACCTGGGCCAGCGCCGCCTGGTCTCCTCGATATAGTATCGCAGCGTTTCTGCCTGTAACCACTGGCTTGCAAGCACTGCCAGGTCGTCAGCCTCGATAGGTCCGAAGAGTTGCTCCACTGTAACCTGATGGTCCCACCATGCACCTCCATGGTGCCGCCATGCCGGGTTGGTGGGCTTGCGGGTCCTGTGCATGGGCGAGAGGAAACGCTGTTGAGTGTCCAGGCTTGCCATGCCCGGTGCCCCCACCTCTGAGTGCAAGGCCGGTACGATATCGTTTATGCGCCAGTACTGAGGGCCTGGCCAGCGCTGGCTGTATTCCCAGGGACCATGTACGTCCCACTGCTCCGGCTGCTCCGGGTCAGCATCGGCGGTAGGGCCTAATGGAGAGCTTGGGCGAAATGCCCGGTCGGGATCGTGTGCTCGTATTACCGCCTCTAGCCGTTGCGCATAGGGGTGCTCCAGGCTCAGAGGCTTGCCGTCCAGCCCGGAAAGTTCGTTGCCGCCACCCCACAGGGCAAGACTTGGATGGTTGCGTCTGAAAGCAACCACGTCCGGCGCATAGGCTGACACCCTATCAAGGTACTCAGCATCGTCAGGTGGCGTGTTGCTGATGCCCGACGAAGAGAGGGGAAACTCCTGCCAGACAAGGATCCCGCACCGGTCACATTCATCATAAAATGCTTGCGTCTCAGGATCGGCACCCCCCCAACAGCGCAGCACGTTGACGTGGGCGTCTCGTGCCAGTTCAATGAGGTGCTTCATGAGTGGCACCGCGCGTGGGCCTGCCATACAATCCGCGGGCACCCAGTTCCAGCCGCGCTGGAAAACCCGACTGCCATTTACAATCAGGCTAAGCGGCCATTCTCCGTCTTGCCCGCCCGGTCGTACCTCCCAGCTTACATCTCGCAATCCGAATGTAGAGTCGGCCCTGTCAGAACCGTCTTTGCACTCAGCGCGTGCCGTGTATAACGGCTGGTCGCCCATCCCATTGGGCCACCAGAGTTGAGGCTGCTCCAACTGCACTGTTGCTTGAGCATTGCCGTCTGCATCTGCTATTGCTGTTACGTCTGCTACCCGGTGCTGACCCTGCGACACGGTGAAGCGCACCTGCGCGTCCGGGGGTCCATCCACCTGCACCGAAAGCTCGACGGACGCAGCACTCACATCATCCGTGAGGCGTGGCCGTGCCCACAGATCTCGCAGCTTATGGTTTCCCGTGTGGCGGAGGGAGACGCCCCCAAGCACACCGACTGCCACCAACCTGGGCGCAAAGTCCCACCCGAATCCCATTCGGCCCCGCAGGCTGCGCGTGCGCTCGGTCCACCCGGTCTGAGGGTCCTCCTGGTGGGGTGTACGCACTACCAGGAGGAGTTGATTACCCGCATCTAAAAGGTGTGGTCCTATGTCGAAGCTGAATGGGGCACCCGGGCCTTCGTGCTGCCCGACGAACGTGTCGTTCAGATAGAGCATACAATCATCTGCTACCGACTCGAACTCTATAAAGATGCGTCTGCCAGGTGGGGGCTGGGCAATGTCGAAATCGAGGCCGAACACCCAGTCGCGGTGCTCTACCCACTCGGCGGCGCGGCTATTGAGATCGCGGT
>JBBSIK010000190.1:0-6154 GCA_038232115.1 Chloroflexia bacterium | reverse complement strand
GAGGCCTCAACCGTCGCTCTTCCAGAGGAGCACACCCACCAATACCCCGGCTGGGCCAGGTGTGTCAGGCACATCTTCCAAGCTGCCGGATAACAGCAGCCTGATGGAAGCTAAAGTGCTCAGAGTAATAGACGGGGACACGATAGTAGTACAGGTAATGGGTAGCCCAGGTGAGGCGGGTAGCCTGCGGCTAATAGGCATGGATACTCCGGAGACGGTCCACCCCCGAAAGCCCGTAATGTGCTATGGAGCCGAAGCCACGGCAAAAACACAGCGGCTTATAGACGGAGTGGGTGGCCTTGTGCTCCTCGAAAAGGATGTCTCCGAGAGGGACATTTACAGCAGACTTCTACGCTACGTCTGGCTGCCTCAAGACGACGGTGGCATGAAGATGATCAACGAGGAACTGGTTAGGCAGGGATACGCGCAGGTAAGCACCTATCCCCCCGGATGTGCGTTATACCACACGCTTCCTGGAGGCGGAACGGGAGGCAAGAGCACAAAGTCGCGGGCTGTGGGCTGCGTGCGGTGAGTTCGGAGTGCCGCTACGTACAGCTACTCCAGTTACCCCACTCCCCCGGTCGCCCATGCCCAGTAAAGCATCTCCATCCCCTACTGCAACTCCTGCCGTTTCGGCATACATAGATGTCGACACCGTAGATGCCACTGTTTCAAAGAGTACACCAACAAAGAACAGCTACCAGACCGTAACAGCCCACCTTTCTCTAGACGGTATGCCCGTGCCCGGCGCCATGATGGATACAGCCTGGCACTATAAGACGACCCTTTCGGGTTGTCAGGGGCAAACTGATGCTTCAGGCACAGCCTCCTGCACGCGCAGCATCAGCCGAGCAACGGCAGGTTACACAGTAGTGATAGATGTAACTTTCACGCTGCCCGATGGCAAGACAGTAAGAACGCAGACTAGCTTCACCCCCAAATAAGAGGGTACTTTCTTCGAGGAGACGGCAAGGAACATTTGCAGAGTCTCTGACGCTTATGATGTTTCCGAGTATCATGAGCGCCTTTACCACCCTTTTCCCCTGCTCCTCTGCCATGCCCGTTCTTGAGCTTATTTCTGTGAGCTTCTTGTCCATGTTGACTGAGTACCCCAGACATCTGCCCTCTGTGCGGTGAAATCCGACGGGCCGAACTCTGGGAAGACCACAACGGCCTTTACGTACTTGAGAGAGGCACACCTCTTCCAATGAAAAGGAGATGGCCCCATGGCCACCGTTTCCGCACACCTACCGAAACATAGATATTAGCAGGTATTGTCATCCTTCACTTCGTTGTAGTGAGACCTGGCAAATCGGAATCCAGCTATAATATCCTATGGCCGCGATAATTCTACAACGACACACCTTACCCGCCAGAAAGCAGCTTTTTGCCGACTTTATGCTGGCTCTCGTGACCCTCGTGTGGGGGTCCACTTTTGTGCTGGTCAAGGACATGGTAGAGCAAGTGCCACCAATGATGTTCCTGGCGGCCCGATTTGCTATCGGCGGCGTGGCGCTCGCCATTATAACGTTGGTGGCGAGGCGATGGCGCGGGCTATCAATGCGGGAACTGGGCTGGGGCATAGTGATCGGAGTGGCGCTATGGGCCGGTTACTCGTTGCAGACATTAGGGCTACAGAAAACGACTGCCAGCAATGCAGGCTTTATTACTGGCTTATCGGTGGTTCTGGTACCTGTCCTGGGCCTGTTTATACTCAAGCACCGGCCTGGTATCTGGACGTGGTCAGGCGTGATTAGCGCCACGACGGGGTTGGCCCTCCTCAGCTTGCGGTTTGAGGGAGGTATCCGCGCCAACTCAGGCGATCTACTGGTGCTAGGCTGCGCGGTAGCGTTCAGCATCCATATATTGCTCATTTCCAGCGCGGCTCAGTGGTGCGACCCTTTGCGCATCACTACGGTGCAGGTGCTCGTCGCCGGCTTGCTCAATGCACTGACTTCCCTTCTGTTCGAGGGCCGCATACAGGGTATGAGTGCGGAGGCATGGACAGCTGCGGCCTTCCTTGGGTTGGCTGCCACGGCTGCCGCGTTCTTGATCCAGGTAACCGTGCAACGCTTCACCACCGCCTCTCACACCGCCCTGATCTTCACTCTAGAGCCGGTGTTTGCAGCCATCTTCGGCTACTGGCTCGACGGCGACCAGCTTGCCCTGACCGGCTGGCTTGGCGCTACGCTTATCCTGGCGGGCATGCTGGTCGCCGAACTTGTGCCTTACGTCAGGAGGCGGAGGCAGGCCGGTGCGCGAGAGTCAGCGGTTTAGGTCTGCACGAGCCATAATGCAGCCTCATCATAAGCAAATATCGAATACAACCCTTACTTCCCTTTGATTGTCTGGATCGCCGCCAGCATCTGAGGGTCGTCGGCCAGTGAGTACTGATACCAGGGCACATCAACAACCGTATCGGGAACGAGACCTTTGTCCTCTATGCTTGTGCTATCGGGACGCTGGAAGGTGGCCTGGGCCAGCAGCAGACGGGAGCCATCAGTGAGATCGTAAGGGTAAACCGTCTCGGTGTTACCTGCGGTGGTCGTACCCAGGATCGTCCCCCGGTGAAGATCGTGCATCGCCACCGAAAACCGCTCGCACGCGCTTTCGCAGAGGTTGCTGGTGAGCACGACGACGGGCTTACCGCGCAGTCCGGCGAGCGTCTGACCCGGCGGTATACTGTCGGTTGTGCGCTCCGTGCGAGTGGCCTCATACCCCGCCACACCGCCGTCTATAAAGACCGCCTCAAAGTCCACCAGTTCCGAGAGGAAGCCGCCACCATTCTGGCGCACATCTATAATCAAACCGTCCAGTGGTCCCGCTGCGGCCAGTTTCGCTATCTGGTCGCGGGCCTCCCTGGCAATGCCGAACGTGCTGAAAGTAGGCATATTCAGGTACGCGATGTTGCTTCCGGGCAAGCGTTGTGCCGCCGCATGGTAAGCGAAAGTTACGTTGCCGCGCACAATCACGATATCTCTGGCAGGCTTGGTTGGGGACTCAATAGTGAGCGTCACGGAAGTACCAGCAGGGCCGCGAATCAGGTTCGGCGCTTCGCCATTCTCGACTAGCGAGGTGCCGTTCACAGCACGTATGATATCGAACGGGCGCAGGCCTGCTTTATCCGCAGGGCTGCCGGGGATGACATATGATATGCGTACCGCTTTATCAATCTGCTGTGAGAGCACGCCTATGCCTGACAGCTTCAGTTCGCCGCGCTCCATCGCCAGGTCTTCCCGCGTTTGGTCGGGGTCTTCGTAGGCAGAGTGGCGATCTCCCAGCTTCTGTATCATGTCAGCTATCAGCTTGTAGGCATCAGCCTCGCTTGCGCTGGCTTTTATCTTTGCGGCGTATTCGTCGTGTATAGACAGCCAATTGAGACCACGGAAGTCGGTATATACGTAGTTGTCGCGCACGATGGCCCAGACATGCTCGAACACGTCCAGATGCCGAGAGGCAAGCATCTTATACTGGAGCGTGCCAAGCTGAGAAAGCAACACATCAAATGGTGGCTTATTCTCAGGGTGCATCTCAAAGACAGCACGCTCAAAATACTGCACCGTGTATGTCTTGCCATCAAGGTCCGACTTCTCCTGGAACTCCTCGGAGATCGGATAGCCCTGCTGGGCGAGGCCACCGTGCCCGTTCCAGTATGCCAGGAACTTGCCTCCCACACGGTGTCCCGTCTCCTTGAAGAGGACCGAGCCTGCTGAGGCGTTCGCTTGCTGACCGGGCGCACCACCGGAGTACTTCTGCTTGTAAGCGAAGTTGCCCAGTAACGACAGGAGCACGTCATTAGGTGCAGAGTTCTCAGGGTGCATCTCAAAGACAGCACGCTCGAAATATTGCACAGTATAGATCTTGCCGTCCGTGTCGCTCGTTTGCCGAAGCTCCTCAGAGATCGGGTAGCCCTGCTGGGCAACACCGCCGTGCCCGTTCCAGTATGTCAGGAACTTGCCCTGTACAGTCTTGCCCGTCTGTTGGAAGGTATATGAGCTAGTCTGCCCAAGAGCAACCGGGGGACGAAGTGCGGGCAGAAGCAGCGCACCGAGGGTGAGCAGTAGAAGCCAGGACAGCCTGCGATTCTCTTTACGAGTGGTCATTGAGTTCTCTTTCTACATGAATAGGGACAAAGCAGCAGCTATCTAGAGCATATCACAATTGGACACACTTTCAAAACTCGGCGGAGTCGGGCCTGAAACCGGTATAATGCAGATACACACTCCAAAGCATTAGAAAGCAGCATTACCCTATGCAGACCACCATAGACTCGCCAGCCGAAGCCCCAATCGTTCACTTCGATAGTATCGCCAATCGCCGGGCTGCCCATTACCGCATGTCCGAGGACCTCAAGCTGAAGACGCGGGCCGAAGCGGTGCGCTTTATCAACGACGTGGGTATCTCCCTGCTGTTCCCGGGCGACAATATACCCATGCCCGACCTGTGGACGGCCATCAACGGCAAGGAACGCAAGCTGCCCAAGCATCACCATGACTGGGCGTTGAGCAAGACGTGGGACTGGAAGGACCAGATACCCTCACACAAAGAGGCGTGGTATGGCAAACTGGTGCGTGGCAAGCCAACTTTCATCTCCCTGCGCGACCTACCCGCCGTATATGCCCTCTCCAACAATTATGGCGAGCTTGACGACTACCTGGAAGCCTATAGCGACGGCCTTTTGAGCCAGGAGGGTAAGGCGATATACGAGGTGCTGCTGGCGGAAGGGCCGCTCCCCACCAGCACTCTGCGTAAATCGTGCGGTCTGGGCGGTGGTGGCGACAATGCACGTCGTTTCGACAGGGCGATAGTCGAGTTACAGTCTGGGCTAAAGATCGTGAAGTCGGGTATTTCCGATGCCAACCGCTGGAAGTATTGCTACGTGTACGATCTGCTCCTGAGGTGGGAGCCCAAGCTGGGCGAGCAGGCACGCGAGCATAACAGTCGCTCGGCCACGCGCCACATTATAACGCGATACCTGCAATCTAATCTGGCTGCCCCTGCCCTACTCTTCCCTCGCCTGTTCGGTTGGGATACCAGTGTAACTCTGCGCATCGTGGACGAAATGCTGCAAGATAACACCCTCCAACCGGTGCGGGTACTCAACGCCCCTGGCCTTACTGCGCGCTCGAAGCGATCACCCGAAGGGGATATGTGGGTAACAAGTGAAACGTAATATGTAACTCGTGATAGTGCACTGACAACAGTCTGGCTGTAGATACTTTATAAGCCATGTTACGTGTCACGAGGTAGGTGTTACGTTTCCCGCCTCTGCACTTGCTCTCTGATTTGCAGCCACTTCAGCAGGTGGGCCTGCGTCAGAGTACCCACCAGGCTACCGTTCTGATCTATGACGGGCACCTGGTCGAGGTCGGTGCCGGTGAAGAGGTCCACAGCCTGTTCCAGGTGATCGCGGGCGTGAACGATGCGCATCTCTTCACCGGTGGTCATAATGCCGGCTGCGGTGACGGTGCCCCACTCTTCCTGAGGGACCTCATTGATGTGCATCAGGGTAACAACGCCAAGCAGGTGCCCATCCTGTACTACGGGAAGCGAGTGAAGGTTCTTCGGCAGGAAGAACTGGCTCAGAAGGTGGGCAATGGTGTAGGTAGGGGCCGCTGCATAGGTTGACGGCTCCATGACCTCGCCAACCGTTACATTCTTCACAGCACCCCGAACGCGAGCGCCTGCCACGCTCTGTTGCGCCGCGTTCAGGAGGAACCAGCCTATGAACGCCAGCCACAGACCACTGCCAAAGCTGTCGCCTACAAACGATTGCAAAAGACCCAGGAAGATGAAGCCATAAGCTATTAATTCGCCCACAAAGCCCGCTTTGCGAGTTGCGCTATCGTAGTTGCGATTGACAGCCCAGATGATCGAGCGGAGCACGCGACCCCCATCGAGCGGAAAGCCTGGAATCAGATTGAAGAGGGCCAGCACAAAATTGATATAGGCCAGGTACTCAAGGGTAGCAGCAGCCCATGCGCCTGTACGACGGATGGGAGGGGAAACAAGCTGCTCCAGGAGGAAAAAGATCGCCGCAAGGCCCAGGCTGGTGAGGGGGCCCACTACGGAGATGAGAAACTCGTCGCTGGGCTTCTTTGGCTCCCCCTCTATGTTGGACGCGCCGCCGAAGATATATAGCGTAATATCTCGT